>JAAXXJ010000313.1 GCA_013334545.1 Nitrospirota bacterium
CGTAGACCCTCGAGATACGCGCATTGAGGTCCGCACCGGCGTACGTATATTTCCGCTCCACCGGTTCGATGGTCGTCGCGCCCCGATCATAGAACGTGGCGCGGGCGCCTATGCGTGGCGCCAGGCTCAGGCCATATCCGCTCAGGACCGTCGCGAGCTCGGGCTTGAAGTCCGCCCGCAACACATTCCCGACATCGCTAGACGTGAAGTTGGTCGCCAACCCTTCGAACCGCAGGTAGGCCAGCCGGCCTAGCGGTTCGCCGAAGATCGTGTACCGGAGTTCGGGCAGTTTCTGGACCGTCTTGTTATTCGGCTGGGTCAGGTCTGTTGAATACTGGCCCAGGAGGTAGAGCGACGCCGTGTTCCATCGCTCCACGTAGAAGGCATTCGAATCGACATATGGCCGGGCGCGCAGCTCCAGTTTCTTCTCGATATCGCGGTAATAGTTCTGGTCGCTCACGAGGTTGACGTCCGCACGGAATGAGAGGTCCTCGGCGAATTCCTCTCGGTGCTGGAACTGGAACTCCCATTGGTTCATTGTGGAATGGAAGTTGTTGAAGTAGTTGTAATAGGCCTTACCCTCCGAATCCCGGGAGTTCGCATACCGGTATTCGATACCAGTGCCGTGGCCGGTCCGGTCGCGGTAATCGGAGGTGAACGTCATGTCCCGGGTGTCGGAGATGGCCCAGAAGACGGCGTTCTTCATGAGGAAACCATCTTTGCTGCTGAAACCGATGACCGGGATCAGCAGGCCGCTCTGCCGCTTGACCGGAAAGAGGAGGTAGGGCGTGTACATCACCGGCAGGCCGGCCATATTGAACGACACATCGCTGCCCGTGGCGTACCTGGCCATGTCCATATCGATCTCGCGCGCCTTGAGGAACCACCCCCCCTCATCACAGGTGGTGAAGATAGCGTTCTCCACGTGGTACACGGTTTCGGAGCGCCGCTCGATACGGTCGCCCCTCAGATGGAAATTCTCCTTGCTCTTGTAAAGCTGGCCGTTGGTGATGAAGCCGACGCCCGACGTCAGATTTACCTCAAGCCGGTCCGCCATCACGGTGTCGCCCTTGTCCCGGAGGTATACGTTCCCTTCGGCGACCGCCTCACCGGTGCTATTGTTCAGCACGATCCGGTCCGCCTCCAGCCGGATGTCCTGCTGTTCGATCCGCACATGGCCTTCCGCAGTATAGATGTCGTTCGCCCGGTCGTGGTCCAACTTGTCCGCGGTCACGTTGACGGGGATCTTTTTTTTCAGAGGCTCCTCGGCGGACACAGGGCATAACGTTCCCGCTGTCAGGAGGGCAGCGAGGACAAACAGGGTGATGGGAACTGCTCTCCTGGTCATGGCGTTCTCTGTGCTCCGCGTTCCGCGTTCCGCACGCCGCACGTCCTCCCTCATCCCTTCAACCCCCGCAGCATCCCCGGATCTTCTCCGGGCCTGAACGCCGCCCGCGCGTCCCCGACGGTATAGAGGGAGCCCGTGATGATGATGAGATCATCCCTGGCTGTCTCCCGGCGCGCCAGGTCAATGGCCTCCGCCACGCACTCCGTGGAGGCCACGTCACCGTGGAGCGTGCTGATCTCCGCTGCCAGGGACGCCGTATCGAGCGCCCGGGAATAGTGTGGCCTGGTCACCACTACCCGGTCTGCCAGGGGAACCAGCCGGTCGAGGATCCCCCGGTAGTCCTTGTCCTTCAGGATGCCCACGACCAGCACCATCCGGCGGTACGACCGCTTCAGATCCCGCAGGGCGTCTGCGAGGACCTGAGCCGATGCCGGATTATGAGCGCCGTCCAGATAGATGTCCGGTCTCTGCGCCACCCGTTCCAGCCGTCCTTCCCACACTGCATCGGCGAGACCGGCCCGGAGTGCGGTTTCGGGGATCTTCATGCCTGCCTTGCCGATGCACTCAGCCGCGGCAAGCGCCATGCAGGCGTTCCCTACCTGGTGCCTGCCGAGCATGACGATCCGGAGACGCGGCAGGCGGGCGAAGATGCCCCGGTAATCGAACTCCTGCTCCCGATCCGTAGCCACCTGTTCGGCGCCGAAATCCTGCGGCATACGGAAGACCGGTGAACCTGCCAGCCTTGCCTGCTGTTCGATCACCGCGAGGACCTCCGGCTGGACCGCCCCGGTCACGACCGGCACGCCCGGCTTGATGATCCCCGCCTTTTCTGAGGCGATCAGCCCGACGGTCGTTCCAAGATACTCCGTGTGCTCCAGGTCGATGTTGGTGATCACCGAGACCAGCGGGGCGATCACGTTCGTGGAGTCCAGCCGTCCGCCCATCCCGGCCTCGACCACCGCGATGTCGACCCGCTCCTCCGCGAAGCAGGTGAAGGCCATTGCCGTCGTGACCTCGAAGAACGTCGGCGTCAGGGGCCCGCCTTCTGCGGACCGCACATTCTCGTACCTCGCCCGCACGCGCTCCGCCAGCCCGACCACCCGCTCCTCGGTTACCGGAACGCCGTTTATCCTGATCCGCTCGGTAAAGCTCACCAGGTGCGGCGACGTATAGAGCCCCACACGGTATCCCGCCGCTCTGAGCATGCAGGCCAGAAAAGCGGCCGTCGATCCTTTGCCATTGGTGCCGGCGATGTGGACCGACGGGAACCGTCGCTGCGGGTCGCCCATAAGCCCCATCAGCTGGATGCTGTTTGACAGGCCGAACTTGATGCCGTGCTTCTGGAGGCCAAAAAGATAGTCGATGGTTTCCTGGTACGACATGGAGAACCGCTATTGCGGCGCCTGCGGGGACGGCGGTGCAGGCTTGTCCTCAGGTTTGGTCACCGGCAGTTCCGACGCCGTGCTTTCAGCGGCCTTTTCCATAGGCTTGTCCACCGGCAGAGCCGCAGGCTGTTCCACGGGCAGCCGAGGGGAAGCGGAAACGGACGTGAGCTTGAGGACAAAAGGAAGTTGTTCGTCTTTCGCTGCCGATGCCAGACGGGACCGTTTGTAGCTGATCTTCCCAGCGTCCTGGATCCGGTTGAAGAAGGTGTACAGTTCATCGGGAGTGAGCCTGCCGGACACCTCGTGGACCGTGTCGCTGAACCGCAACGAAGCGAGCAGGGGGTGCTCCTTCATGGCCTCGTTGATCCGCCTGATGCTCGCCTTCTCGCTCTCCTTCTCCACCGTGATGGTGACCAGCAGAGGATCGGCCTTCGGCGCTGTAGCAACCGGCGGCGACTGCCTCTTCGGCTCGGGCGCCGCGGGAGCGGCCGGCGGGGACGTGGGGACCGACAGCGGTGCGGTCTCGAGCTTTGCGGCCGGCGGCGGAAGCAGACCGGCATCAAGCTTCTCCAGGTCGGGATCGTGAATGAGCGGCGTGATGACGTAGAGATAGACGGCTACGGAAATAGCGGCGACCGCCAGCAGCCACAGAGGCCGGAAAAAGATCCTGGTGATCCCCGAAAGGCGGGAAACCCGCTGCTTCAGGCGCCCCGCCATCCCTTCGGGCGGTGATAGATGGGTCAGGATCTGCTGCGTCTCGTCGATCTGCCGGAGCGAATCGAGCTTGGATCGGCAGACCTCGCAGGCGGCAAGATGGCGCTCCACCCGCTTCTGCTGCGGCAGAAAAAGATGCCCCTTGAGGTATCGGGGAAGCAGGCTCCGCGTATGTTCACATTCCTTCTTCATTGATCATATCCTCGTCATTTCTGTTCCGCAAACCCTATATCGCAGTCGTCATTACACTCCCCCGACCTTCACCTGTTCGGCCGTCAGGTGAGCGTCCCCGAGAAAAAGCTTTCCGAGCTTCTCGAACCGCGCCGGCGTAGCGG
>JAAXXJ010000314.1 GCA_013334545.1 Nitrospirota bacterium
GATGGTGGCGGCCGCCGAGATGGTGTCGAGGCCCATGTTATTGCACAGGATGTTGGCGCGGATGATGGATTCCGCGTCGGGATTGGCGTTCAAGGCGCCGAAGTGCGACAGCGTCTCGTACTCCGGTATGGGCTTGCCGCAGGTCGTCAATTTCTTGCACTGGATGGGGCAGATCGCGCAGCCTTCCTTCTTGAAGCCGAAGGCCTTCTTGAGGCTCGGCCCGGAGTAGAGATGGGCCTGCGAATACCAGGTCTTCCGGAAGTTCTCCGTCGGCGCCATCCGGCGCTGGTCCACGATGTCCACGAGCGCCGACGTGCCGTACTCGGTCAGGCCCAGCTCGCCCATGACCACGGGCGAGGCCCGCAGCAGCCGCATGACATCGTCATAGGCCCTTGCGAAGAGGTCCTGGTCCGCAACCGTTGGTTTCTTCGAGCCGTTGACTACAATGGCTTTCAGGTTCTTCGCGCCCATCAAGGCGCCCATGCCGCCCCTGCCCACGGAGTTCGCGCCGCCGACCATGATGTTCGCCATCTTGACCAGCCGTTCGCCGGCCGGTCCGATGCTGGCCACCTCGCCGTCGCCTTCGAGGTTCTTGTTCACCTCGATGCACCCCTGCCCCCAGAGCCACGAGGCCTCCTTGATGACGGCCCGGCCGCTGCTGATATCGAGATAGACCGGGTCCTGCGCCTTGCCAATGACCATGATGGCGTCGAAGCCCGCCTGCTTGAGCTTGAGCGGGAACGTGCCGCCCACCGAGGAGTCGAAGATGGTGCCCGTGAGCGGCGAACGGGAGACCACGGACATGCGGGACGAGGTGGGAGCGGGAGTTCCGCAAAGCGGGCCCACGGCGAAGATCAGGGGCATCCGCTCGTCAAAGGGGTCGAGGGTGATGGAGTCCTTCATCAGATGAACGCCCAGCCCCCTGCCGCCGAGCCAGGTCTGGAGCGTTTCCTCAGGGATCTCCTCGATCCGCACCCTGCCCGCGGAGAGGTCCACGACGAGCATTTTTCCGTGCCACGCGAACATGCAGGATGATACCTTGTTTCCGAAGTTCCGGTCAAATCAAAAAAGGATATGACCGGCGGACCGAAGAACCGTATAATAGGGCCTGAACGACCATGGACACGCAGCTCTTCTTCCTCATCAACCGCGGCATGGCGAACCCGCTGTTCGACGCGCTCATGCCGGCACTGACGCACCAGGGCTACCTGCTCGTCATTCCCCTGTCGCTGTATGCGCTCTACGCCGGAGCACGCGCGAGGATGCCCGCGGGCAGAACGTACTTCGTCACTGCGCTCGCCGCGGTACTCCTCTCAATCCTCGCGATACCGTTCGCCGATGCCCTGGGCAACCAGCTCAAAGTGCTCATCGCCAGGCCCCGTCCCTGCCATGCTCTGGAGGGCGTCCGGCTGCTGATCAACTGCTCTGCGTCCTTTTCCCTGCCGTCGAGCCACGCAGTCACGTCCTTCGCTTTTGCGGTGCCGCTCAGCCTGCTGACGCGGCCGTTCCTGCCGCTCGCCTGGCGGCTCGCGCCTCTCGTGCTCGCTGCTGCCATAGCCTTTTCGCGGCCCTACCTGGGGGTGCACTATCCCTCGGACATCCTTGCAGGGGCTCTGCTCGGCGGCGGGGTGGGGGGATTGTTGTGCTGGGGATTCGGGAAGATGCAACGGCTATTGAACCGCGACGCGAAGGACGCCAGGAAAGATTAAGCCCTTGTCTTCTGCAGATGACTTCCTCGCGACCTTTGCGCCCTGGCGGTTCAGGTTGTTGGGTTTGGCGTCCCGACTTGACTAAAGGAAGAAAACCGCGCGTTCCTATTTCGTCACCACCACGATGCCGGCTTCGGTGATCAGGCAGCCGCGTTCGCGGTCCGCTTCGTGGTCGAAGCCGATCTCCATGCCTTCGGGGATGACGATGCCCTCGTCGATGATGGCCTTCCGGATACTGGCCTTCCTGCCGACCTGGACGTTGTCGAAAAGGATGGAGTCCTCCACCAGGGCATAGCTGTTCACGCGGCACGACGGCCCCAGGATGGACCGGCGCACGACGCCGCCGCTGGTGATACAGCCGCCGCAGACCAGGGAATCGAGGTTGTGTCCGCGCCGGCCTTCCTGATCGAAGACGGTCTTGGCCGGCGGGAGGTTCCCCTGGTTGGTCAGGATGGGCCACTGGTAGTTGTACAGGTTCAGCTGGGGCGAGACGTGGATGAGGTCCATGTTCGCCTCGTAGTAGGTGTCGATGGCGCCCACGTCGCGCCAGTACCCCCGTTCGTGGGGTTCCATGCCCGGCACGGTGTTGTCGTAGAAACTGTAGGCAAAGACCTTGTCCCCGGCCTCGAGCATCATGGGGATGATGTGCTTGCCGAAGTCCAGGTCTTCGTACTTCTTCTTCCCCCGTTTCAGCAGGTCCATGAGCTTGCCTTTTGAGAAGATATAGTTCCCCATGGAGGAGCAGCAGGTCGGCCGGCCCGGGATGGTCACGGGACAGGCCGGCTTCTCCTCGAATGCCTGCACCCGGAAGTTCTCGTCCACGGTCATGATACCGAACCGGCTCGCCTCCTCCTTCGGCACTTCGAGCACCGCGATGGTCAGGTCCGCCTTGTTCATGCGATGATATTGGACCATCTGGGAGATGTCCATCTTGTAGATGTGGTCGCCGCCGAAGATGGCGATGAAATCGGCGTCCGTGGACTCGATGAACCGCAGGTTCTGATGGATGGCGTCGGCCGTGCCCTGGAACCAGCGTTCGTTCATACTGCTCGTCTCGGGCGAGATGGCGTCGTAGAACTCGCCGAGGCCGGTCCATTTGCTCCACGACTCCTTGATGTGCTTGTTCAGCGAGTAGGCGTGATACTGGGTGAGGATAAAGGCCTTCCGGATGCCGGAGTTGAACAGGTTGGAGAGGGCGAAGTCGATGATCTTGTACTTACCGCCGAAGGGCACCGCCGGCTTCGGCCGCCGCAGGGTAATGGGGCTCAATCGCTCGCCCTTGCCGCCTGCCAGGACCATTGCCAGGGTGTTCTTCGTGATGTTGCCCGCTGTGTACATGCCCGTTCCCGCCTTCCCGCAGGTCTCCGCTCTTGATAGTAAGCTATCATAAAACAGGCACCCTGTCAAAAAACGCGGGTCGGACAATTCTTTTGACACCCATGGTCAATCCCTCTATAATCGATGCGTATGACTGAAAAAATAGGCATTATCGGCGCCGGAGCATGGGGCACGGCGCTGGCGCTCCTTCTGGCGGACAGGGGCCATGACGTGACCCTCTGGATGTACGAGAAGGACCTGGCGGAGGAGACCCAGCGCACGCGGGAGAACCGCGTCTACCTCCCGGGATTCACGCTCCCCGCGAACATTACGGTCAGCAGCAGCCTGGAAGGCGTCGTCCGGGAACGGCCCTTCATCCTGTCCGTGGTCCCGTCGCACACGGTCCGGGTAGTAGCGAGCCAGATGGCGCCCTTCCTCGCCAATGATGCGGTCATCGTGAGCGCATCAAAAGGCATCGAGACCGAGACCCTCATGCCCCTGTCGGACGTGTTCCGGGAAACACTCGCCCCGAAGTACCATGATCGTCTCTGCTTCCTCTCGGGCCCCAGCTTCGCCAAGGAAGTGGCCCAGAAGATGCCGACGGCCGTCGCCCTCGCGTCCTATGACCCCGCGGCGGGCAGGCGGGCGCAGCAGCTCATGAGCGCGCCCTATTTCCGCGTCTATACCAATCCCGACGTCATCGGCGTGGAGCTCGGCGGCTCGGTCAAGAACGTGATCGCCATCGCCGCCGGAGT
>JAAXXJ010000045.1 GCA_013334545.1 Nitrospirota bacterium
ATCGTGAAAGGTCTTGCAATGTTCCGGCCGGAAGTTTGCCCCCTCAGGATCGATCAGGTTCAATGGTACCACCCATTTGAGCGCCTTGTCCAAGGTCTTGAAGAGAGGTGTATCTTTAAAGAGATCCTGCTTTTTGGAAGCGTACGCAAGAAGAGCATCGACTTTGCCTTCATAGACATTGCAGTTGATGGCATCGACGGTGATCTCCTGCCCATCCTTGATGGTGGATGTCGCGATTTCCATATCGAGTATCGTGGGAATCCGGTATTCGCGGGCAAGTGAAGCCATGTGCCCTGTTACTCCACCGAGGTCCGTGATGATCGCGGATGCCCTGTCCATGATGGTCACAAATTTCGGCGATGTATGTCTCGCCACAAGCACAGCGCCCTGCGGAAATTTCACTAGGTCCGCCGGATCTCTCAGAACGAACGCTTTTCCGTGGCCGATTCCCTTGCATGCGATGATCCCCGTATCCAGCAGGACGGTATAGCCTTCGACGCGTCGGGGTACCTCCTGCTGCCCTTCATCCGCGTCCGCGATTTTCAGACGCCTGCTCTGAAGAATGCACAGCCGGCCGTCACGATCGATCGCCCACTCGATGTCCTGCGGCTGAGCATAATGTTTTTCCAATGCAGAAGCATAGGCATACAAGGTCCGTATTTGCGCATCGGACAAGCATGGCATGCCCCTAACCTCATCAGGTACAGGGCGCTGCATGATGTCCCCCTCCTCATTACATACAAGCATGACCGACTGGAAGGAGATCTTTGTATCGACAAGGGAGCCGCTCTGCATCAGTCCCTGCTGCCTGTTGTCTCAGCGCATCCAGGTCCGCTGACGGCAATTCGACGATCTTTCCGGGTTCCTTGGCGATCAGCGAAACGATCAGGTTCCTGATATGCTCCACCATCCCCGCCGTAAGCTGCCGCAGGTCCTGGCCCTGCTCCAGAAGCGAATCGATCTGCCTGAGCAGTCCGGCGGTATCCCGGGCAAGGAGCCCGTCTGCCAAGGAGCGCAGGGTTTCCTGACCGATCGCGCCGAGGATCGCCTGGAGGTCCTCGTTCCTGACCTCCATGCCGCTGTAGGACACAGCCTGGTCGAGGAGGCTCTGGGAATCCCGCATGCTGCCCTCGGCGGCCCGGGCGATCATCGCCAGGCCCTGGTCGCTGACCTTGATGCCCTCCTTGTCCGTGATCTCCCGGAGCTTTGCGGCGATCTCATGAAGCGCGATCCGTTTGAAACTATAGCGCTGGCAGCGGGAATGGATGGTTGAAGGGATCTTCTGAGGTTCCGTGGTCGCGAAGATGAAGATGACATGCGGCGGCGGCTCTTCGAGGGTCTTGAGGAGCGCATTGAACGCCTCGTTCGTGAGCATGTGGACCTCGTCGATCACGTAGACCTTGTTCTTTCCGCCTACGGGCGCGTACTTCACGGTCTCACGGAGCTCACGAATGTGTTCGATGCCGCGGTTCGAGGCGCCGTCGATCTCGATGACATCGACGGACGTTCCTGCCGCGGTCTCCAGACAGGAATCACACTTGCCGCACGGCGTGGGGGTCGGCCCTTCCTTGCAGTTCAGGGCCTTGGCGAGAATGCGCGCTGTCGTGGTCTTTCCGACGCCCCGGGGACCGGAGAACAGGAACGCGTGGGCCAGGCGGTTCGTGGCAATGGCGTTCTGCAGCGTTCGCGTGATATGGCCCTGGCCGATCACGTCCTCGAACACCTGCGGCCGCCATTTACGTGCAAATACCTGGTAGCTCATGGGACCCTCACGACGCTCTCTGCGATGAATTCCCGCTCGCTGACGGCGAAAAAAAAGCTCATGTTCCCGGGTTTCCCTGCGGCACACCCGGCTCCCGCTTACCGCTGCTTCCTTCCGGACCTGACGGGGTTCACAGGACGTGGTTGCGCAGGACCCGGGCCCATGAGCGCTTTCTCTGCATGAAAATGGCGGAGAGGGTGGGATTTGAACCCACGTTAGGTTTCCCTAAACACGCTTTCCAAGCGTGCGCCTTCAGCCGCTCGGCCACCTCTCCGTTGACTTCAGAACTAAGGATACCGTGCTGAGTTCAGGACGAAAGCTTACTTCTTGACGCATATCGTACTCGGTACTCTGAACATTGTATCTTGTACTTTTCTTTAACTGGCGGAGAGGGGGGGATTTGAACCCCCGGTGGAGTTACCCCCACAACAGTTTTCGAGACTGCCGCCTTCAGCCGCTCGGCCACCTCTCCCGATGAAACCTGATACTATGCTTCCCTGAGATGCATCTTCATGTTCTCAGCTTCTCAAAGAAACCTTGAAGGACCGACCGGCATTCCGACTCGAGCACTCCCGGCGTTATACGGTAGACATGGTTCAACCTGCCGTCCCTTACGACATCATAGACCGAGCCCAACGCGCCTGCCCGGTCGTCCCTGCAGCCGTAGACCAGCCTGCCGACCCTTGCGAGGACCAGGGCTCCGGCGCACATCAGGCATGGCTCCATGGTCACAAAGACCGTGGCATCAGGAAGACGCCATCTGCCCAGCCGTGCAGACGCGTCCCGCAAAACGAGGGATTCGGCATGCGCTGTCGGGTCCTGCCACGTTTCGCGCATGTTATGTGCGGCGGCGATGACCTGGTCCCCGATCACCAGCACAGCGCCGATCGGCGTCTCGCCTTCAGCAGCTGCCTTCTCGGCTTCTGCCAGCGCCATCCGCATATGGTCTTCATCGGTCCTGCGCACCAAGTTGCTCATAATACGTCCGTCGTCGGTACGGCAGAGCACGCAAAGACACTTCTCACTGATGTTCATCCGCATATGCTGCGCACCTGGTAGTGATCAACAAACATATTGTGCTCAAGAGAATTCGAACCCCACGACCTGTTGCCCGCAAGGGGCTCTCCTGAGGGGGCCCGCCCCTTCGAGCAGCTCCCCTAGGCCAGAGGTTCATACCCCCCCGGTTTTTCTGCCCGGCGAGCGCATGCAACCAAGAAGATATGAAAAATGGCGCGCCCAAGAGGATTCGAACCTCTGACCTACGGATTCGTAGTCCGTCGCTCTATCCAACTGAGCTATGGGCGCAAAAATAGGATGCACAGGCGCTGCCCTCACGCCTGTGCATCGTGTCGTTCGATCGCCTGCTGTTTACTTGGAAACGCCGCCGATCAGGGTCAGGCCGATCTTTTCGTGCTGGAACGGATGGACGCCGGGATGCAGGGAATAGAGCCAGCTCTTCCAGATCTCCTTGCCGCCCTCGGTCACGGACACCAGGGCTGCCGGGTTGTTCGGCTTGTCTGATGCCGACGTGATGTCCTTCTCGCCCATCTTGAAGTCCGGCAGGAACGCAAGCACCTTCACCTTGATGGTCGTGTTCGGGACAGCCTGCTCGGCGCCTACTGCGATGGTATATTCCTTGGAGCTCTTCGCCGCCTTGTCCTCGATCGTGAGCTTGACCGACTTCCACTTTGCCGCGATCTCCTTCGGCACCACGACCGCACGGTCGACCTTCGGCATATCAGGCATTCCGGCCGGAGGCATCCCCTGCTGCGGCATACCACCTTGGGTGCTCGGATGTCCTGGCGGCAACTGCGGCTTTTCCTCTTTTTTCTTGCAGCCGGCGAACGATACGAGCATACCGGCGACCAATACTGCTGCTACGATCCTCTTCATTGTGTGCTTCCTCCTTCTTCTCGATATTCAGTGATATGATCGGTATTTCTTCACTCGTGGTCATAACTGGCGGAGAGGCCGGGATTCGAACCCGGGGTGGAGTTACCCCCACAACTGCTTAGCAGGCAGCTGCCTTCAGCCTCTCGGCCACCTCTCCGTTCAACTTCGGTGCATAGTCCAATGTTCTGAGTACAAAGAGCATGATCTGCTTACGTTTTATCTTCTACTTTTCTGAACTCTGAACCATGAACTCAGAACTATTATTTTATGGCGGAGAGAGAGGGATTCGAACCCCCGGAGCTTTCGCTCAACGGTTTTCAAGACCGCCGCCTTAAACCGCTCGGCCATCTCTCCGTTCCTGAAAACCCATTCCCGCCGCAGCGTGCTTTACCATTGACCATCTAGCATTCTCGGCCGAGCCGCGCTTACTTCCTGGGCACGATCGTTTCCGCACCACCCATATATTTCCTGAGCACTTCCGGCACCTCCACGGTGCCGTCAGGTAGCTGATAGTTCTCCAGGATCGCAACGACCGTCCGCCCGACGGCAAGTCCGGAGCCGTTCAGGGTGTGCACGAACTCGGTCTTTTTGCTGCCTTGGGGCTTGTACCGGATATTGCCCCGCCGGGCCTGGAAGTCCTCAAAGTTGGAGCACGACGAGACCTCTCGATAGCGGTTTTGCGCCGGAAGCCAGACCTCAATATCGTAGGTCTTCGCCGCAGAGAAGCCCATATCGCCGGTGCAAAGCGTGATGACCCGATAGGGCAGGCCGAGCCGTTTAAGCACCTCCTCGGCATCGGCCAGAAGCGCTTCCAGTTCCCGGTAGGACTCCTCCGGCCGCGCGAACTTAACCAGCTCCACCTTATTGAACTGATGCTGGCGGATGAGCCCCCGCGTATCCTTGCCATAGGAACCCGCCTCCCGGCGGAAGCACGGCGTGTACGCGGTGTATTTGAGCGTCAGGACCTCATCGGCCAGGATCTCGTCCCGGGGGATGTTCGTCACCGGGACCTCTGCCGTGGGGATCAGGTAGTATGTCCCGTTCTCCACGCGGAAGAGCTCTTCCTCGAACTTGGGAAGCTGTCCCGTGGCAGTCATGCTGGTCCGGTTCACCATGAACGGGGGAAGGACCTCCAGATAACCGTGTTCGGTCGTATGAAGGTCGAGCATGAAATTGATGAGCGCCCGCTCGAGCCTGGCGCCCATGCCTTTATAAAGAGCGAATCGGGCTCCCGTGATCTTGGCAGCCCGGTCAAAATCGATGATGTCGAGGTATTCCGCCAGGTCCCAGTGCGGCTTGGGTTCAAAGGATAGCTTCCGCGGTTCGGTCCCTTCAGGCGACCACCGCTTCACTTCCACATTCCCGGTCTCGTCCCCGCCGTCCGGAACGGACGCATGCGGCAGGTTCGGGATGTTCAGCAGGATGTTCCGCTGGGCCTCTTCTGCCTCGCGTCCTACCGCTTCGATCGCGGCAATGGCGTCCCCGACCGAGCGCATCTCGACGACCTTGTCGTCGGCTTGCTGGCCTGCCTTCTTGAGCCTGCCGATCTCTTCGGAGACCTCGTTCCGCTTCCTCCGGAGCTCGTCCACTTCCTGCTGCGCCTTGCGCCGTTTTTCGTCCAGCGCGAGGAACTCACTGAGGTCAAGCTCGGTCCCGCGTCTGCGTATGCCCGCCTTGACTTCTTCCGAATGTTCCCTGACGAACCGTAAATCGAGCATAAAAAGTAACACGCCCCCTGTGAGATGTCAATAGCTTTTCTTGATGATCCGCGTTTCCAAGGCCTTGATCTTGATCCGGATGGCTTCCTTGTTCTGGTACAGGGGCTCGAGCTCCTGGTAGATCTCCAGGGCGGCCTTCAGACTTTCCGTAGCCTCAAGGCATTGGGCCAGGGCGAACTTGGCCTTGACCACGGTTTCCTTGTCCTTGCTCACCTCAAGCGACCTACGGTAATAGCTTTCCGCTTCCTCGATATGGCCCTTAGAGAACGCCGTGGTCCCCATCCGATAGAACGCCAGGTCGGCCTTGCTGCCCCGGGGGAACTCCTTAACCTGGGTCTTCCAGGTGATCCGTGCTTCGTCAATCCTGCCGACCCTGAACAGGTTATCAGCAAGACTGTACAGGCTCCGCTCGCGCACTTCCTTGTCGGAATAGTGGGTCGCCTTTCGGTATTCTTCGATGGCGCGACCATAGTCATTGTAGCCCAGCTCGTAGATCTCGGCGACATAGAGCTGTGCCGCGGGCGCCATGTCACGGCTCGGATATTTTTTCAGGAGGAGCCGGAAGGTCTGCAGGGACCGCTCAGTCTCGCCCAGATACAGGAACTGGGTGACCCCGACCCAGTAGAGCGCATTATCTGCGTGAGGGCTGTAGGGATGATTTTTCACCAGACTGATATACATCGATACCGCAGCCGGGTAATCACCGGCGTACCAGCGCTTGGTCGCCGCTTCGTACTCGAGCGTTGCCTGTTTATCAAAGAGCTCGCACCCGGCCACCCCCCCAAGGGCCGCACCGAGAATGAGCATCAGCATCAACCTTTTTCCCATGTTACGCGTTCCCGGTCACCGGTGACGTGGGGAGGTCCTTTTCGGTCCCGACCTCTTTTTCCTCCTCGCGCTCCACGACCTTCGCAAGGCTCTTTACCTTGTCACCTTCTTCGGTCTCAAGAAGCCGCACGCCCTGGGTGTTCCGTCCCTGCACCGATATGTCCTTCGCCCGGGTGCGGAGGATCTTCCCGTTCCCGGTGATCAGAAGGATCTCATCGTCCTTGGACACCTGGGCGATGGCAACGACCCTGCCGTTCTTCGCCGTGGTCTTGATGGTGATGATGCCCTTGCCGCCCCGGCTCTGGCTCCGATAGTCCTCGAGGGAGCTGCGCTTTCCGAACCCGTTTTCCGTGACGGTGAGGATCGTTGAATCATCGCGCACGATCTCCATGCCAACGACCTCGTTCCCCTCATCGAGCCGTACACCGATGACGCCTTTGCCGGTCCTGCCGATCTCGCGTACGTCCTCCTCGTTGAACCGGATGGAGAGGCCATCCTTCGTTCCGAGGAACACGTCGCGTTTACCGTCGGTCACTTCGGCGCCGATCAGGTCGTCGCCCTCCTCGAGCGTGATGGCGATGATGCCTGATGGCCGCGGATGGCTGTAGGCATCGAGCTCTGTTTTCTTGATGATCCCCTGCTTGGTTGCCATGAGGATGAAGTGGCCCGGCGTGAACTCACGGACCGGCAGGGCCGCAGTGACCCGCTCGTCCTGGCCGATCTGCAGCAGGTTCACGATGGCCTTGCCCTTGGCCTGCCTGCCCGCCTCGGGGATCTGGTGCACCTTGAGCCAGTACACGCGCCCCTTGTTCGTGAAAAAGAGGATATAGCTGTGCATGGTCGCCATGAAGAGCCGTTCGACGAAGTCCTCTTCGCGGGTCTCCATGCCGACCTTGCCCTTGCCGCCGCGGCGCTGGGCGCGATAGTTCGTAAGCGGATTCCTCTTGATATAGCCGGCGTGAGAGATGGTGATCACCATCTCCTCGTCCTTGATGAGATCCTCGATGCCGATCTCCGAGGTCTGGGCCAGGATCTCGGTACGCCGGGCATCGCCGTACTCGGTCTTAAGCGCAAGGAGCTCGTCGCGAATGATCTTCATGACCAGGGCATCGGAGGCCAGGATCTCGTTCAAGCGCGCGATCTCCTTGAGCGTATCCTCGTACTCGGCAATGATCTTGTCCCGCTCAAGGCCTGTGAGCCGCTGGAGCCGCATCTCGAGGATGGCCTGGGCCTGGATCTCCGAAAGCTTGAACTCGCGAACCAGACCGGCCTTCGCCTCGTCCGGATTCCCGGACGCCTTGATGAGCGCAATGACGGCGTCAAGGTTCTCAAGGGCGATCTTGAGGCCTAGGAGAATATGAGCGCGTTCCTCGGCCTTCCGGAGGTCATACTTGGTCCGCCTGACGACCACTTCGCGCCGGTGCTGGATGAAGTTCGACAGGAGTCGCTTGAGGTTCAACACCCGGGGCTGATTGTTCACCAGCGCCAGCATGATGACACCGAACGTTGATTGGAGCGCAGTGTGCTTGTACAGCTGGTTCAGAATGACATTGGCGATCTCGCCCTTCTTGAGGTCTGCCACGACGCGCATGCCTTGACGGTCGGACTCGTCCCGAAGCTCAGCGATCCCGTTGATCTTCTTGTCGCGGATGAGTTCGCCGATGTTCTGGAGCAGGCGTGCTTTGTTCACCTGGTACGGGAGCTCCGTGATTACGATGCTCTCCCGGTCGCCCTTCCCTTCCTCGATGGTGACCCGCGCGCGCATCTGGACGATCCCCCGGCCCGTCATATAGGCCTGGCGGATGCCCTCATAGCCGTGGATGAAGCCCGCGGTCGGAAAGTCCGGGCCCTTGATGGAGGTCATAAGCTCCGGGATCGTCACCTCGTGGTTGTCGATCATCATGACCAGGCCGTCGACGACCTCGCCGAGGTTGTGCGGCGGGATGTTCGTGGCCATGCCCACGGCGATGCCCGCCGAACCGTTGATCAGGAGGTTCGGCACGCGCGTGGGAAGCACCGACGGCTCGACGGTCGTGTCGTCGAAGTTCGGGACGAACTCCACGGTCTCCTTGTCGATGTCGGCGAGCAGCTCCTCAGCCAGCTTCGTCAGGCGCGCCTCGGTGTACCGGTAGGCGGCCGCGGAGTCGCCGTCAATGGACCCGAAGTTCCCTTGGCCGTCCACAAGCGGATACCGCATGTTGAAATCCTGGGCCATGCGCACCATGGTGTCGTAGACGGCGCTGTCGCCGTGGGGATGATATTTCTTGAGCACTTCCCCGACGACGCCGGCGCTCTTCGAGTACTTCTTGTTGTGCAGGAGGCCTTCCCGGAACATGGCGTACAGGATCCTGCGGTGTACCGGCTTCAGTCCGTCGCGCACGTCCGGCAGGGCGCGCCCCACGATCACGCTCATCGAGTAGTCGAGGTAGGCGGTCTTCATCTCCTGCTCGATGTTGATCTGCGATTTTATTTCTTGTTGTTCCATGGTCTCGTTATGGTCCCGCTGTTCGGCTCGACGCGCTGTTCGGCGATCTTTACAAACTTATGATCTTCCCAGAGGCTGCTCAGGTGAGGTTTGCCTCCGTGTCGTGGTTCTGGCGATGTTCCCGTAGTTCGCCCTCATCAGGCTCTGGATGGCAGTATCTGGTCCTTAGGAGCGCGGCATTGCAGGCCTTGTTATACCCCAAGATGAGCCGGTTCTGCGGCCTGCAATATCATGAGCTTCCAGATATGC
The DNA here is from genome assembly GCA_013334545.1 of Nitrospirota bacterium. Lineage (GTDB taxonomy): Bacteria > Nitrospirota > UBA9217 > UBA9217 > UBA9217 > JAAXXJ01. The sequence continues at coordinate 8,936 of JAAXXJ010000045.1, forward strand.
GCGGTCAGACATCGAGGTTCCTCGCCTCCAGCGCGTGCCGCTGGATGAACGCCCGGCGTGGCTCCACCTGGTCCCCCATGAGGATATTGAAGATCTCGTCGGCCTTGACAGAGTCCTCGACCGTCACCTGGAGAAGGGTCCGCTTATCGGGAGTCATCGTGGTCTCCCAAAGCTGTTCAGGGTTCATTTCGCCCAAGCCCTTGTATCGCTGGATCGATAGCCCCTTTTTGCCGAGACCGAGGATGAAGTGAACCAGCTGGTCCGTATCGTTAAAGCTCTTTTCTTCACCTTTTTCACGCACCCGGTACGACGAACCGTTCAGGCCGAGCATTGCCGGCGACAGGCTTTGGAGCTCCCGGAACTCGGGCGTGGTGACGAAGTTCTCGTCGAACACAATGCTCGAATGGATCGCGTCCCATTTGGTATCGAACCGGAGCTTGAAGGCCTGGTGTTCTTCGTCCTTCTCAATGGCCCAGTCGATGCGGGTCTTGGGGTTAAACTTTTTGACATAGGTTTCCAGGGAGGCGGCAAGTGCTTTCAGGTTCGCCTCCTCCTTCAACGCGGCCTTGCTGAACGTCTTGTCGAGAAGGATGGCGCGGAGCACCACGGTATCGAGACGCTTGCGCTTGAACTTCTCAAGGTTCTTTTCGAATTGCACCAGTTTCTTGAGCGTGACAATGAGCCGCTCCCCTGTGAGCCAGGATTCCTGTTCCGGCGAGAAGAGCTCCACATCCTCGGCCGCAAGGTCCAGAAGGAAATCCTCCATCCGCGAGTCGTCTTTGATGTAGCGCTCGGTCTTTCCCCGTTTCACCTTGAAGAGCGGCGGCTGCGCGATGTACAGATAGCCCCGCTCGATGATCTGCGGCATTTGGCGGTAGAAAAAGGTCAGCAGGAGCGTACGGATATGCGCACCGTCCACATCGGCGTCGGTCATAATGATGATCTTATGGTACCGTACCTTGGCGATGTCGAATTCTTCGGACCCGATGCCCGTGCCCATGGCTGTGATCAGCACCTTGATCTCGTCGCTTGAAAGCATCTTGTCAAAGCGGGCCTTTTCCACGTTAAGGATCTTTCCCTTGAGCGGAAGGATTGCCTGGTTCTTCCGGTCCCTGCCCTGTTTGGCCGAGCCGCCGGCCGAGTCGCCCTCGACGATGAAGATCTCCGAGAGCGCGGGGTCCTTTTCCTGGCAGTCGGCGAGCTTGCCGGGGAGCGAGGTGGTGTCGAGAAGACCCTTTCGTCGCGTGAGCTCTCTTGCCTTCCGCGCCGCTTCCCGGGCGCGTGCTGCATTCAGTGATTTGTCGATGATCCTGCGGGCAATCGGAGGATTCTCCTCGAGATACGCGCCCAGAGCCTCGTTCACCATGGCCTCAACAACACCCTTGACCTCACTATTGCCTAGTTTGGTCTTGGTCTGGCCTTCGAACTGGGGGTTCGTGAGCCGCACGCTCACGACTGCGGTCAGACCCTCGCGTACATCTTCGCCGGAAAGGGCCTCGTCAGTGCTCCTCAGCAGGCCGCTTGACACGGCGTAGCTGTTCAGCGTCCGCGTGAGACCGGACTTGAAGCCAATGAGGTGGGTCCCGCCCTCGTGAGTGTTGATGTTGTTGGCGAAGGAAAAGACCTGCTCTGCATAACTGTCATTATACTGGAGCGCGATCTCGACGAAGAGCCCGTCCCGGTCCCTTTGAAGGAATATCGGTGCGGGGTGGAGTGCGGTCTTGTTCTTGTTCAAGTGCTCTATGAACGAAACGATGCCGCCTTCGTAAAGGAAGGTCTGCTTCTTTCCGGAGCGTTCGTCCTGGATGGTGATCTTGATGCCTCGGTTCAGGAAGGCAAGCTCGCGCAGCCTCGTGGAAAGAATATCGAAGCTGTACTCGCGATCCTCGAAGATCTGGAAATCCGGTTTGAAGGTGACCTTGGTCCCCGTGGACGTCGTCGTGCCGGTTACCGTCAGAGGCGCCTGCGGTTTCCCTCGTTCATAACGCTGCTGGAAGACCTGGCCCTTCTGCTTGATTTCGAGCTCGAGCCACTCGGACAGTGCGTTCACCACGGAGACGCCGACACCGTGAAGCCCTCCCGAGACCTTGTATGCGTCGCCGTCGAACTTACCGCCAGCATGAAGCATGGTAAGGGCCACTTCGGCAGCAGACCGCTTCTGGATGCTGTGGATCTCGGTCGGAATACCGCGTCCGTCATCGATCACCGTGATGCTGTTGTCGACGTGGATGACAACGTCGATGTTCTTGCAGTACCCAGCCATGGCTTCATCCACGCTGTTGTCCACGATCTCATAGACCAGGTGGTGAAGGCCGACGCTTCCGGTGCTTCCGATGTACATGGCCGGCCGTTTGCGGACAGCGTCCAACCCTTCGAGTACCTTGATGCTATCTGCAGTATAATCCATCCGCTCCTCGTAAAAAGAGGGATTCATCCGCACCCTGCGGATGATCCCTCACACCAGTACTGAATTGAAGATTGCGACTTGGAACAGTGAGATTGGAGTCTGTTTTGCTTGCTTTACAGTATGCATTTCCAATCTGCAAATCTTATTCGTCCGTATAGAAAAGGACGTTTATACCCGCATCGGCATCACGACGCATTTGTATGAATCGTTCCCCTCTTCCTTGATAAGACAAGGGCTGAGAGAGTCGTTGAGCTCTAGCGTTATGTTCCCGCCGTCCATGGACATAAGCACGTCCATCAGATAACGAGAATTGAACCCGATGGAAAGGCTGTCGCCCCCATAGACGATCTCAAGCTCCTCGTTAGCCTCGCCCACCTCGGGATTGTTCGTTGACAACAGGAGCGCGTTCTTTTCGAGCTGGAGCTTTACGGCATTGGTCTTTTCCTTGGACAGAATCGAAACACGCTTTACCGCATGGGTGATCTGGTCCTTGGAGACGATGACTTTTTTCGCGCTTTGAGCGGGCAGGACCTGCTGATAGTTCGGGTAATTGCCGTCAATAAGCTTTGAGACCATCACGAGATCTCCCCGTTTGAACAGGGCGTGGTTCTTGCTGAAACCGATCTGGAACCCCTCTTGCGAATCATCTTCCTCCAGCAGCCGGCGGAGCTCCATCATGGCCTTCTTCGGAACAATGACGCTCTCTTCCTTATGCTTTGCCTCCACGTTGCGGTCGATCATGGACAGACGGTGACCATCGGTGCCGACCATGCGGATATTGATGCCGCCTTTGCCCGGCGTGAGATGCATAAACAGCCCGTTCAGCACGTACCGTGCGTCGTTCTCACCGGCTGCATACAGGGTCTTCTTGATCATGTCCCTCAGCGTATCCCCGGCAATGGTGATCATCCCCTCTTCGGCCACATCGGGCATGTTGGGATACTCTTCTTTCGGAAGACCGACGAGCTTGAACTGGGAGCGGCCGGAAACGATCTTCACCCAATTGCCGTCCTCCACTCGTATCTGAATGTTCTCCTCGGGAAGTTCTCGCACAATCTCGAACATCTTCTTGGCCGATACGGTTACTGCACCGGTCTTTTCTACCTCCGCTGCATAGCGTCCCCGCAGGCCTATTTCGAGATCTGTTGCGATGATCTCGACACCCTTGCCATCGGCGATCAAGAGCATGTTGGAAAGAATGGGCATCGTGTTCTTCTTGTCGACGACGCCCTGGATCCGTTGCAAACCCTTGAGGATTTCGTCTTTCTTGATCTTCAGTTTCATTCAGAAAGCCTCCCTCGGATATTCGCCAATATTATCAGAAAGCCTGGTAAATAGCAATACAAATATGTCTTGAAAAACCTTTAACTATTAGGACTTTAGCTGCTTTGTTAGCGCTTCGATCCGGGCCTTGAGCTCGGGGTCTTTTTCCTTTTTTTCCTCAATAGTATTGCAGGAGTGGATCACCGTGCTGTGGTCCTTTCCTCCGAAGAACTGGCCTATTTCCGGAAGCGACGAACCGGCGAGATGCCTGCAGAGATACATGGCCACCTGGCGCGGAAGAACGACCGTTCGTGTGCGTCGTTTCGATTTTAGTTCTGTGGGCTTCACACCGAACGACTCTGCGACCAGCTTCTGGATGAGTTCGTTCGTGATCACCTTTTCTCGCAGGTCGACCAGATGCTTCATTTCGGCCTTGGCGAGGTCAACGGTGATCTCGGTGTTCGTGAGGGACGCAATCGCACCAAGCCTCATAAGTCCTCCTTCCAGCTCCCGGATGTTGTTCCTGAGGATCGTTGCGAGATATGTCGCGACATCGTCGGGAAGCCGGATATTCTGGAGGTCCGCCTTTTTCTTCAGGATCGCGATGCGTGTCTCCAGGTCGGGAGGCTGAATATCGGCAATAAGCCCGGCTTCGAAACGAGAACGAAGGCGTTCCTCGATGTCAGGGATCTCCTTCGGCTGGCGGTCGCTCGTGAGTACGATCTGCTTCTGCGCTTCATACAGCGTGTTGAAGGTATGAAAGAACTCCTCTTGTGTCCGCTCCTTTCCGGCCATGAACTGGATATCATCAATGATCAGGATATCCATGTTCCGGTATTTCATGCGGAATGCATCCATTGTTTTGTGGCTTAAATGGCTTATCAGTTCATTCGTGAACTGTTCGGAAGAGAGATAGGCTGCTCTAGCCCGGGGATTCTTGCTCTGGACAAAATGGCCAATGGCGTTGACCAGGTGGGTTTTACCAAGCCCCACCCCGCTGTATATGAAGAGTGGATTATATGCTCTGCCGGGTGCTTCTGCTACGGCTTTTGCCGAAGCGTGAGCGAACTGGTTGCTTGGGCCCACAACAAAAGAGTTAAAGGTGTATTTTCTATCATGAAGAAGACCGGTCTTTTGCTGTCGATCCTCTCTGGTTTCATCCTTGGAGGTTTTGGCGACTTTTTTCGGGGGCTCCTGGGGTTCAACAAAAAAATCTATCTCGATGGTGTCCTTCTTGGTCACTTCCCTAATGACCTCACTAAGGACCTCATGGTGGTGTTCCCGAATCCAGTCACGGTGGAACTTGCTCGGAACCTGAATGACCATCTTCAGGCCATCGAACGAAACGAGCTTTGACTGGGCAAACCACGTGTCATAACCCTGGCGGGACATCTTGTTTTCAATCAAGAAAAGAATCTCTTCCCAAACCCCTGCCAAATCCATACGTTACCTCAAAAAAAGCGGATGGTTACAAACATGCTTATCCACACCTGTTAATAAGCCAAAAATATTTATATTATTAGATAGTTATTTGACTGAAGGGAGGTCATCTATCCGCTTTTTCCGACCCTATTATTGCTGTGTTTCTCGAGCGCATGAAATACCAGTCCAAGCATGCTTCTTGCTGAATATTAAGATGCCGTACAATTAGAGAATCATGACTATACCAGAACGCCTAATCTCTGGCAAGGAATTTTTCTTTTTCTGCCACCGGGTCGGGAACTTATCTCGTCATTACATACAGTTCTTGCAAAATTGCTTGACTTTGAAACTATGGTAGGCTACAATAAAACGGTCGTTGCATGGGTATTTTTTTAATTTTATTCGAAGAAGGAGGGAAGTTCTATGTCAGCAGACATCAAATTTAATCAGATGCTCGATGCAAAAGGGATGAGCTGTCCGCTCCCGATCTTGAAGACCAAGAAAACCATAGAAGGGCTTTCCAAAGATCAGGTCCTGAAGGTCGAGACCACGGATCCCGGATCCAAGAATGATATGGCTGCGTGGGCTAAGAGGACCGGTAATGAGATCTTGAAGGTCGAAGAAGCCTCGGGTACATTCACATTCTATATTAAGAAAACGGCATAAGGAGCTTAACTACCATGGCAATGAAAAAAATGACGATCATCGCATCCAAGGGATCTCTTGACATGGCCTATCCGCCGCTGATCCTCGCAACCACCGCCGCTGCAATGGACATGGATGTAACGATCTTCTTCACGTTCTATGGACTCGATATCATCAAGAAAGGGAATGCCGATAACCTCAAGGTCTCACCGCTCGGGAACCCAGCCATGCCAATGCCAGTACCCATTCCGACACTTGTTTCATCGCTTCCCGGAATGGAGGCCATGGCAACGGCCATGATGAAGTCCATGTTCAAGAAGCACGGCGTCGCCACTATTGGCCAGCTTCTTGACATGGCTAAGGAAAGCGGGGTAAAGCTTATTGCCTGCCAAATGACGATGGACGTGATGGGGGTCAAGCAGTCAGACATCATCGATGGTGTTGAGTTCGGTGGTGCAGCAGCATGGATGGATGTCGCAGCAGATTCACAGATTAACCTTTTTATTTAGTTAGCATTGTTCTAAGAATATTTATGACCGGTCCTGCATGATCACGCGGACCGGTTTTTTATTGCTTCTTCTGGACATTTCTCTGCGTTTATGATAAAAGACCGGCATGAAAATTCCGGGGGACCTCAAGTTCGATGAAAAAGGCCTGATTCCTGCTGTAATCCAGGACTGGAAAAGCGGTGAAGTGCTCATGGTAGCTTACATGAATGCTGCGTCTGTAAAAAAGACCGTTGAGACAGGATATACCTGGTTCTGGAGCCGTTCGCGGAAGCAATTCTGGCAAAAAGGGGAGACGTCCGGCCATGTCCAGA
>JAAXXJ010000315.1 GCA_013334545.1 Nitrospirota bacterium
GATCGAGACACTGTCCTATATGACAACGCTGGACCTGGCATCCATGGAAGGCGATGTAATCCTGAACGTCTCCTGGTTCCCGCGCAAGAACCTCCGGAAGGCCCTGGAGCTGCTCAAGCCAGTATTCTCCTCCCCCTTCGTAATGAGCGATCGGGTGATCCTTGCCGATGAAGGGGAGGAGATCGGCGACGCCCGGGTTCCAAAAGGGATGGCGGCACTGGGCACGATCTGCAGCGTGACGATCAATGGGATCTTCCTGAAAGCCGGGATCCCTGTCGCATCACGGTACGGAGGGGTTGTCGAGACTGCGGAAGGCAGGCCCCAGCGCTTCCTATCCCTCATAAGCTATGCAGGCTCGTCCCTTGACCCCCTCGAGATGTTCATCAAGAGCAACATGACTGCGGTTTCCGAAGCCGTGGCGGGCCGCAGCGGCAGGATCCTCGCCAGTTTCCGGGAGATTCCCGTCGTATGCCTGGACAAGGCGGCGAAGCTCGCCCGGACTCTTGACGAACGCGGCATCCGGGGAATATTGATGATCGGAAGCCCGAATAAACCGCTTCTCGAAGTGCCAGTCGGCATCGACAAGGCCGGGATCGTGATCATCGGCGGCCTGAATCCGGTGGCGGTGCTGGAGGAGCACGGCATTGCCACAGAGAGCAAGGCCATGTCAACGCTCTTCGAATATTCCCATCTGGTGCCGTTCAAGGACGTCATGCGCACTACGATCTCACTTGCGAGGACCCGTTCCTCGGCGGCGTAGATTGTGCAGCTTCAGTGCTATGGCAGCGACAAGAGCACCGCAAGCGCTCAATTTTCGCTTGACAGCAGAGCTTGATCGGGTGTATTTTACGAAATCGTACGGCAATGCATTACCGTCGAAAAGCCCCTCGTAAAGGGGCTTTTTTTGCCGCTGTTTGAGGGCGTCAACCGATGGCCGTTCGTTCGCCTGGAGAGGGTTGTTCTCGCCGGTAGCACGGGTCCCTCCGAACAGAACATAGCAATATCTAACATCCCAAATCCATAACTTCCAGTCTATACTTAGATGGTAGGCCACTTGGGTATTGTCTCCGGAGCTTGTATGTGCATGATACAGGACCGGGTGTGTTCTCCATCATTAACGGCTGCAAGAAGAGGAGCACCAGCATGTGCCGTTTGAGCGCGATAACGTCGAGTGAATACATTTCCCCCATGGAGAACATCCTGGCGCTGGAGACGATGAAGGAAGGACATGACGGGTCCGGGCTCGGACTGATGCTGAAGGACCTGGGCGGACCATTCGCTGAATTCAAGGGGTATCCGATTCTTTCCGCCATCTGCTCGAACAAGGGGCTCCGGGACCTGGACGAATACATGAAGGCCCACGGATTCAAGGAAAAGTACACCTGGGCGCCGAACATCAAGAACATGCCGGGCATCGAACGGCGGGAGAACTATCTCGCCAAAGTGTACGATTATCCCGAGAGCTACTGGGACAAGTCTGTGCGCGAGAAAGAGGACCTGCTCATGAACGCGCGGCTGGCCCTCCGGAACATCGGTGAGGCCGATGGATCGCTCTTCGTGTTCTCCTTCTACCCCGACGTGCTCACGCTGAAGGAGGTGGGGGACCCGCTTGCCGTGGGCGAGTTCTTCGGCCTCGACAAGTCGGACATCGCGGCGAAGATCGTCCTGGCGCAGGGACGGCAGAACACGAACTACGCCATTTACCTGTACGCCTGTCATCCCTTCTTCATCCAGGGCTACGGCACCATGACGAACGGCGAGAACACCGCCTTCGTCCCCATCCGCGAGTTCCTCATGGGCCGCGGCAATCCCGGCTATATGGGCTACAATTCGGATTCCGAGGTCTTCACGCACATCCTGCACTATACGAACCGGACCCTCGGCTATCCGATGCACTACTACAAAGACGTGATCACCCCGCTCAAGGAGAGTGAGATCGACCAGCGGTCCGACGCGGCAGTGGTACGGCTCCTGAAGCGTTCGCTCCGGCCTCTCTGCATCGACGGGCCCAACTGCATCATCGGGTTTACGCCCGATGGCTCGTGCTTCATGGTCCACGACGCGAAGAAGCTCAGGCCCGGCGCGGTCGGCGGAAAGCCCGGCAAGTACGCGCTCATGTCGGAGGTCTGCGGCGTCGACCGGGCGGTCCCGGACCGGGACAAGGCAGCGGACATCTTTCCCATGAAGTACGACATGGTCATCATCGCGCCCGGCGCGCGGGAGGTCAAGGTATGGAATCAGCTGCACGTTTAGACCAGAACCATCAGCTCACGCTGAAGGAGTTCCCCTATATCATCCAGTGGCGCGAGGACCGGTGCACACGCTGCGGCCGCTGCACGGCCGTCTGCCCCATGAAGTCCATCGAACCGGCCGTGCAGGTCCAGCGGCTCGTTCGGTCCGAGGGCGAGAACCCCACGCCCAAGATCTCGCGCACCGTCACGCACGTGGTCAAACAGGTCACGGAGATCGAGCGCTACTGCATCGGCTGCGGCACCTGCACGCTGGTCTGCCCGACCGATGCCATCTTCCCGGAGTACAACTTCCAGCACAAGTTCTACCATTTCAAGAACAAGGGCGGCATTCCCTACATGCGGGGCGGCCGGCGGAACGACCCGTCGGTCTCTACGCTCGACAAGCTCAAGTTCACCCGCATCTCCATGCTCACCGATCCGGCGCTCGACGCGGGGAGGCATGAGTTCCGCATCCGTACGCTCCTGGGCCGGAATCTTCCGGCGGAGCAGCTTCCCATCAAGGTGGCTGGGGAAACGCTCATCCTCGGCAATGGCGCGTTCATCCCGCCGGTGCGGGAGATCTACCCCATACGAATCGGCAGCATGTCCATCGGCGCGCTCTCGCCCCACATGTGGGAAGGCCTCGCCATGGGCATCACCTACCTGAACGAGGTCGAGGGACTGCCGGTCGTGATGTGCTCGGGCGAGGGCGGCATGCCGCCCTCGATCTTAAAATCGCGCTATCTTAAGTATTTCATCCTCCAGATCGCCTCGGGCTACTTCGGCTGGGACGAGATCATCCGGGCGCTGCCCGACATGATCGAGGATCCTGCGGCGATCGAGATCAAGTACGGCCAGGGCGCCAAGCCGGGTGACGGCGGCCTGCTCCAGGCCTACAAGGTCCTTGGGCTCATTGCCAAGATCCGCGGTGTGCCCCAGTTCGTGGACCTGGCCTCGCCGCCCACGCACCAGACCAAGTATTCCATCGAGGAAGCGGTCGCCAAGATGATCACCTCCATGTCCATGGCCTGGGGCTTCCGCGTACCGGTCTATCCCAAGATATCGGGCACCAAGACGGCCCGGGCCGTACTGAACAACCTGGCCCGGAACCCCTTCGCCGCTGCGCTCTGCATTGACGGCGAGGACGGCGGCACGGGCGCGGCTTACAACGTATCGATGGACAAGATGGGGCACCCCATCGCATCGAACATCCGCGACTGCTACCTGGACCTGGTGAAGCAGGGCAAACAGAACGAGCTGCCGCTCATTGCAGCCGGCGGTGTGGGCAAGACGGGAAGCCTGGCGGCGAACGCAGCGGCGCTCATCATGCTCGGCGCGTCGGCCGTTGACATCGGCAAGTACATCATGCAGACCGCGGCAGGCTGCTTCGGAGACGAGTACAACCGCTGCAACGTCTGTAACCTCGGCAGATGCCCGCGCGGCATCACGACCCAGGACCCCAAGCTCTACCGCCGGCTCGACCCGGACAAGGTCGCCGAGCGCGTGGTGGAGGTCTTCAAGGCGGCCGACGTGGAGCTCAAGAAGATC
>JAAXXJ010000316.1 GCA_013334545.1 Nitrospirota bacterium
CCTATGGGACAACGCGATCATCTGCCATGGCCGATAATTGGACCGAAGAGCTGGTTCTCAGGTTTTCACCCGGCGGCCTGCTCACGCAATCGTCGCTGCATGAGTATTGAGCCCCCCATCGCATCAAGTTGTCCGCTGCCGTTTCGACAGCAAATGGACGCATCTGACATTCTCTAGCAGACGGAGGTAACCCGATTATGAGTATTCTGGCAAAGACGTGCGGCACCGTGACGGCAGCGATCCTGCTCCTTATCGGTTCGCCTGCTGCAGCGGCCGAGAAATCAAAGACCCCTGTGACCCAGTACTGGGTGAGCGTCGCAACACAGAACATGAGCATACCGGGCATGCCCCAGGAAGGGATGTCGGGACTGCAGGGAATGATCATCGGAAAGATAGCGGGTGTAGGGCCGAAGAAAAGCCTTCTCCTGCAGCTCAACTCGCCGGGGGCATTGCCGTCAGGACCTGAAGCGACCCACGACATCCCCCCCGGCCTGAGCATGGGCAAGACCCTCCCCCTGCTGATCCCCGAGCGTGATAAGCCCATGCGCGGCGGGGATGAACCGGAACGAAAGGCGGAAAAGCCGAAGGTGCGCATGCTCTTTTACTGGGGATGCAGCGAGGCGGTCCGGCCGGGCCAGCCAAGGGTGCTCGATACCGAGAAGATGAGCATGCCTCAATTCGGCAAAGCCATGTCAGGGCGCACCGGTTCCGGGCAGACTCCCCCGTCACAGAGGTCAGGATGGGCCTATGCGGAATGGCCCAACCGGAAGGACCGTCAGGATGTGCCGAAGAGCAGCTCCCTCTCAGGAGACCACTTCATTCACGGCAACTACACACCGGATATCAAATTCGCCGTCGGCGAGAGGCATGACTTCATGGCGCCCGTCGAATTTACCTCCGTCACGGGAGGGCTGACGGACAGCATCAAGTTCCAATGGAAGAAGATCCCCACGGCGATCGGCTATTTCGCCATGGCGATCGGCCATAACGAAAAGACCGGCGAGACGATCCTCTGGTCGTCGAGTGATGCCCAGGACCCGGGATACGGCCTCATGAGCTATCTGCCTCCGGCCGATGTCAACCGGTTCATCCGGGACAAGGTGGTCATGGGGCCCGAGGTGACGAGCTGTTCGGTGCCCAAGGGGATCTTCAAGGATGCCGGCGGAGCTGCGCTGCAATTCATCGGTTACGGCGACGAGTTGAACATCGCCTATCCGCCGAAACCAAAGGATCCGAAAATACCCCACGAAACCATCTGGGCCGTGAAACTGAGGAACAAGTCCACCGGGATGCTCCCGATCGGAATGGATGAAGGAAAGGCGGAGCGCAGGACCAAGGACAGCACGCAGAAGCAGGATGAACAGCCCGCGAAAGAGAAGTCTCCCGACCCCGTGAAGGACACCATGAATAAAATGAAAGGCATCCTCGGGTTCTGACAAATAATGAATTCATCCCCAAAGTCTGCAATAATGAAGTTGAGTGAGTTGCTCAATAAAATTAGATTATTAGACTACAGACATGAGAAATTATGCAAAAAACATTACAATTTTGAACCGCTGAAACATGTCAGAGTTTTCATAGATTATCGTAAATCTAGCGAGTTGTATGGGTTGGCATTCGAATTGCTGCATTATACAAAACATGGGCTTTTTCGATGCCGGCTTCCGGCCAAAAGTGAGCTAAGCCCAGATAGAATTCAGGACACTTCTCCCCCTTCTTTATTTTCGAGGGATGAATTCTGTTTGGAGGTAGCAGCCCGTAGGTTCACATCTTCACAGGTCATATTTAAAAATGAGCTATCCCTTTTAATTTCACGCATTAGGTTTCTTATCGGTGAAGCGAAGCCATGAAGAATAAGCGTTTCAGTGTTCTGATACCTGTTTATAATAGGGATGTTTACGTCAGGGAGTGCATCGATTCGATCTTTTCACAGACCTTTAAAGATTACGAGATTATCGCTATCGATGATGGTTCCACGGACGGAACGCTGGAAGTGCTTCAATCTTATGGAGAGCAGATCAAGGTTCTTAGCCAGGCAAATCAAGGACCGGAAGTTGCGCGTAACTTAGGGGCTTCTCAGGCAAGCGGAGAGTATCTCGTATTTTTGGATAGCGACGACTTTATGCTGTCCTGGACTCTGGCTACATACGACAGGATCATTCAGGAATGTGATTTCCCCACATTGATTATCGGAACTTTACTGCCGTTCCATGATGGTCAGGATGTAAAGGCAGCTGTTGGTTCAAACACTGTTATTGAGTTGCTCAAGTATCGCGACTACTTGTCAAAGGACACTTCAACAGACTTGTCATGCAGCAATATCGTCATTAAAAGTTCTGTCTTCAAACAGGCTGGAGGTCATCGGCAAAGCACGCCAAAGACATTTCATGCGGATGAACATGACTTTGTACTTAGAGTTGGAACCTATGGGCCTTGCGTGATCTTGCAAAAACCGGCAACCGTCGCTTATCGAATTCATGGCGATAATACCATTCGGGATGTTGCGCGTATGGTCAGTGGGGTTTTGTCTTTGGTTCACGCCGAACAACAAGGATATTATCCCGGTGGTCAACAACGCCGCTTTGCCCGGTATGCGGTTATCGGCGGCATGGCATACAGCTGGCTCAGACAAGCTCTGCATGCCCGTAGCTATGTACTGGCGTTAAAACTCTTAATGCCTGGTAGCATAATGCTGATAGTAGGGGCATTAAATAAACTAAGCCGATTGTTTCGGCGTCGCACGCCCTCGATTATCCTCACCGAACAGCAAGCCGACTGAGTTTGTGGAAGCATTGTCGCAAAATTGGACTTGTCGAAAATATTTCACTCACCAGCATAATTGCATTGTAGGTGAAAGAAATAAGAATCCCCATCCTGTCGCTTATACAGGATGGGGATTTTATTGGAGGACCCTTCTGGTCTATCTGGTCTGTCTCGTCTATTTAGTCTTTCTGGTCTGTTTCGTCTTTTCTTCCCCTGAACCCTGTCATTTTCAGGCCTTGTTCCTTTTCGGGATCCGGTCCCAGGCGTCCTTGTAGAGCCTGCCGATGCAGAGCGCCAGCCCCAGGAAGAACAGCCCCAGCATGAAGGTCGGCGGCGTGTGCAGCATCTGGTCGATCAGGTGACCCACGTACAGGAAGAGCATCGAGGCAATCACGATCGCAAACCCCCAGGCACCGATCACAAGGATGTGTGAGAAATCGATCTGCCGCGGTCTTGCTTTCACTTGCGCTGCCATGGTCTGCTCCTCCTTTCTTTCGTCTTACACGCTTCGCTCTACACGCTGCACGCTTCTTACATCAGGTTCTTGATCGCATCGGCCACGGGGCTCGTGAACAGGGCCACCATCACCGCGTACATCGCGAAGCTGCCAACCGCCTCGCTCAGGTAGAGCTTCTCGTACTTCTGCTTCAGCGACACGATCGTCATGCCGCCCACAATGAGAGCCCCCAGATGGAAGTAGGGGAAGTTGCCGGCGCCCGCTGCGGCGTACTCGGCGAAGCTGAAGGTTGCGGTGATCAGCACTACGACTGCGGAGAGAATCAGGGTGGAAAGCGTCTTTTTCATTTTGAGGTCCTCCTCGGTGTTTTTGTTTGTTGCCCAAACCTATAGGAAGGACCGTGCCAGGACGGGCAACGGGCAAAAGATAGTTTGCAAGTTACTGCGGCAAAAGGGGAAATTGAGACGTGGGGGCTTGCCGGTTTATCCCCCGATGCCCTCGAACAGGCCCCGCTTTGAAAGAAACGTTCAATCCGGAGTGAACGAAACATGGAAGAAA
>JAAXXJ010000317.1 GCA_013334545.1 Nitrospirota bacterium
GTACTTCTCGATCCCGTCCTGGATGAACCGCTCCCGTGTTCTGCCCATGCAGATGATGCTGATCTTCACGACGCTGCGCCATGCAGGGTGGGCGGTTTCAGACGGACCGGGACGCGGGGCGCGTCTCCCCAGAGCCGGTCGAGGCTGTAATAGGAACGGGCCGGTTCATCGAATATGTGCACGACCACGTCGCCATAGTCCATGAGCAGCCAGGTTGCCTCTGCACCGCCCTCAATGTGGGACGGCCGTATATCCTCTCTCGCAAGCGCATGTCCGATGCCGTCGGCGATGGCCCCCACCTGGGTCGTGCTGCTTGCCGAACAGATCACAAAATAATCTGCAATGCTCGTCAGGCCCTTAAGGTCCAGGACTAAAAGATCAAAGGCTTTTTTCCCATCCGCTGCTTCCGCCGCAAGCAGTGCGGTCTCCAATGCGCTAAGCATATAATTTGTTTTCAATTATATAGTGTTCGACCGCTTCAGGCAAGTGGTATTTGATGCTCCGTCCCGCGCGGATGCGCGCTCGGATGTCCGTTGACGAGATATCGTAGAAGGGCACCCTCTGGAGGTAGACGCGCATGTTTCCTGTCCTGATCACCGCCTGATCCTTCTCCCCTCCGTCGAGCGCGGCGAGGTCGTGCTCCGGTGCGTTCAAGAACGCAAGCTTCGCAATGTCGCGGAATCGGCAGCCTTCCCGGGACAGGACTACGAAGGAACAGAGCGTCATCAGCCGCTGCCACTCCTTCCAGGTCCTGATTTCCAGGAACGAATCGAGGCCGGTGATGAAGTAGAGTTCCGCTCCGATGTGGGCCTGGCGCAGCGCCTCGATCGTATCGATGGTATAGGACCTGCCGCCGCGTCGGATCTCCATATCCGATACCGTGAAGTGAGGGTTCCCCTTGATGGCAAGCCGGACCATTTCCTGCCGCTGAACAGCCGATGGCATGTCCTCCTCGCTCTTGTGGGGAGGGAGAAAAGAAGGGATGAACAGGACCTTTTCGAGCTTCAGCCGGTCGCGCACTTCTTCTGCCGCGGCCAGATGGCCGAGATGGATGGGATTGAACGTCCCTCCGAGAATGCCCAGTCGCTGGTTCAAATGATCACCGGTCTTGATTTCGGATTTCGGATTGCCGTTTGCGGATCGCCATGAGGGCTTCCGCTCCGTTCCCTTCTCATTCCGCATTCCACAATCCGCAATTTATTTTCTGAGCTGTCCGCTTCCGAGCACGATGAACTTGGTGGAGGTGAGCTCTTCAAGGCCCATGGGGCCGCGTGCGTGAATGCGGGTCGTCGAGATGCCGATCTCGGCGCCCAGGCCAAACTCGAATCCGTCGTTCAGCCGCGTCGAGGCGTTCACGAACACGGCCGAGGCGTCCACTTCCCGCACGAACCGCCGCGACCGCTGATAATCGCTGGTCACGATGGCCTCGGAGTGCTGGGAACCATGGGCGGAGATGTGGTCCATGGCCTCTTCCATGCTGTCCACCACTTTCACGTTCAGGATAAGGTCGTTGTACTCCGTGTCCCAGTCCTGGTCCGTCGCGGCCTTAACGCCGGGCATGATCTCCTGCGTCCGGGCGCATCCGCGGATCTCGACCCTGGCATCCGCGAAGCGCTTCAGGACCTCGGGCAGGAACGTCCGGGACAGGCCCTTGTGCACGAGCATGGCCTCCATGGCGTTGCAGGTACCCGGACGCTGGACCTTGGCATTGAAGCAGATGTCCGACGCCATGGCGAGGTCCGCGCTGCTGTCCACGTAGATGTGGCACACGCCCTTGTCATGCTTGATCACAGGGATGGTGGAGTTCTCCGACACCATCCTGATGAGCCCCTCGCCGCCCCGGGGAATGATGAGGTCGACATACTGGTTCGTCTTGAGCATCTCCATGACGCAGGCGCGGTCGGGGTTCTCAATGAACGATATGGTGCCGTCGGGGACACCCGCCTCGGCGCCAGCCTTCGACAGGACCTCCACGATGGATGTGTTGGAATGCACCGCCTCGGACCCGCCCCGGAGCAGGACACCGTTGCCGGACTTGAGGCAGAGCGCAGCCGAATCGGCCGTCACGTTGGGCCGGGATTCATAGATGATGCCGATGAGCCCGATGGGCACGCGCATCCTGCCCACTTCCATGCCGTTGGGCCTGCGCCACATCCTGACGATCTCGCCGACGGGATCGGGCAGAGCAGCCACCTCACGAAGCCCCTCTGCCATGGCCTTGATGCGGTCTGGATTGAGCGTGAGCCGGTCGATCATGGCCTTTGACAGGCCCTTCTTCTCCGCCTCGATCAGGTCCCTCCGGTTCTCGGAGATGAGCTTCGCGGTCTCATACTCCAGCCCCGCGGCCATCTTGAACAGGGCGTTGTTCTTGATCTCCGTCGAGATCGTCGCCAGCGCCCGCGACGCCGCTTTGGCCTTCTTCGCTTTCTCGGTCACATACTGTTTGATGTCCATGAGCAATCTCCTGACAACCTATCGGATAGTCATCGTTCAAATGGTCAACACTTCATCCCCGTGCGAACGGATGTCCCGTACGCACCGGACCAACTAACGATTCGACAGAGCAACATAACATTCCGAATCCAGATGGTATTGCCGGAATTCCCACCGCAGGGGCAGGCCCGCAATTTGCGTACCTGACCACGTGAACATTGGCAAGGACCGCAAGAACGCTGCTTGCGACCGTGATAGATGATCACAGCCTTCATGATGATGATGGTTCATCACCATAACTCGATCGCGCAGACCTGTGCTGTGGACGACCAGCGGTCACAGGATCACGAGATCGTCCCGGTGGATGACCTCGTCGTAGTCCTTGTGCCCCAATACCGACGCGATCTGCGATGTTTTCAGTCCTTTGATCTGTTCCAGATCAGCGGAAGAATACTTCGTCAGGCCGCGCGCGAAGACGTTCCCCTTGTTGTCCGAGCAGTTCACACAGTCCCCTGCCTTAAAGCTTCCCTCGACCCGCACGATGCCGCCGGGCAGGAGGCTCTTGCCCCTGCTCACGAGCGCCTCCCGGCCTCCGTCATCCACCACCAACCCTCCGGAGGAGCAGGCCGAGTAGGCGATCCAATGCTGGCGGCTCCGGTTCTGCTCCTCTTTCGGCAGGAACAGCGTACCCACGTCTTTTCCCTCGAACAGGGACGACAGGGCGCCGTGCTTCCGTCCGTTGATGATCACCATGGGCACACCGTAGGCCCCGACCTTCTTTGCAGTCATGATCTTGGACCGCATGCCTCCGGTTCCGACCGTGGTCAGCGCATCGCCGGCGCCCCGCTCCATCTCCGCCGTGATCTTTTCGACGACCGGGATAAGCTTGGCCGACGGGTGCAGACGGGGGTCGGCGGTGTAGAGCCCGTCGATGTCCGACAGGATGACCAGCAGATCAGCGTCGGCAAGGTGGACGACCATGCCCGAGAGGTTGTCGTTGTCGCCGAACTTGATCTCATCAACGGCAACCGTGTCGTTCTCATTGATGATCGGGACAACACCGTACTCGAGCAGTGTTTGCAGGGTGTTCCGGGCGTTCAGGAACCGCACCCGGCTGGAGAGGTCCTCACGCGTCAGCAACACCTGGGCGACCTTCTTCCCATGGCCGCCGAAGGTCTTCTCGTACATCCACATGAGGCCCGACTGGCCCACAGCCGCGGCCGCCTGCTTGAGCGGAAGCGGCATGCTCTTCGTCTTCCGAAGGCCAAGCTTCGCGAGACCTGCAGCGATGGCACCGGAGGAGACGAGGACCACCTCGCACTTCCTGTCCA
>JAAXXJ010000318.1 GCA_013334545.1 Nitrospirota bacterium
GCCCGTTGAGGTGCTGTTATTGCCGTTGAACCCACCCTCGCGGTACAGCCGGTAGAGAAAACGGCTTCCCCCGACCAGGACGATGACGACAAACCAGTCAATGATGAACACGGAACGGGGAAACGCATCGAGACGCCGGGTCAGGAACAAAAGACCGACGAGAAATATCGATCCCAGCGTCACTGACTGGATCAATCCGATGAGTTCGCGGACGCTCACGAAACGCCACATGCCCCGGTAGAGCCCCCGGTGGTAAAACAGGGCCATGCGAATTACGATTGCATACGACACGATAAGCCAGATCTGCCGAAGATGTTCGCTCAGATCCAGCGTCCCAAAGCGGAGAGCATAGGAAACAACGATCGATACCGTGATCAGGAAAGCATCGTTCAAGATCACGACAAATTGTTTAAAGCGTTTTCCAGATAAGAACGATAGCATTGCCATTCCTGAATTGGAAGGATTCGAACGAACAATCAACGACGAACTTCAGCGAGAGTTGAAAGGCCTATCAGTATGATATCTTTTCAATTTAATGATTTGAAGAACGACATTAGGATACTATTTTGTTAGCAAAATGTAAAGCGATTGCAACATAATAAATGGGGTATTTTTAGGGTATGCCACCCTCCCCTCCATCTGACACGCCATAGCGCAGTTTTTGCTGATCTACTCGTGAAAAATTGAGAAATTACATTACCTTAGATTAAATATGGCGAATGAACAGCAGGATACTATGAACTAAGAATTGGTTTTCAATGCGTCACCCTCTCTTCTGTAATATCTTTGAGGAAGGTCGCATACAATATTCGCAGGTCGAACAGTAGGTATCGATGCTTTAAGTAATATTCACCAAATTCAACTCTGTCGGATATCGGGAGTTTAATCTCTTCCGTTGATCTGAGCCAAGCCGGTTAGGTTGGGGGTCAATTCATGAATGCCCTTCTTTAGTTCTCGATTCAATGAGATCATTCTGGTTAAACAGTGCAAGACGAGGACCTACAAAGCTCATGTCGCCCTTCAAGATACTTATAAACTGAGGCAGTTCATCGATGCTCGATCTGCGGAGAAATCTGCCAATGAAACTGTTCGCGAGATCCTTTGTGTATTCCGCTCCAATTCGGGCACCTGTTCCGCTGCAATTCAGGCAACCATTCCGGTCCATTTCGGGCACCCGCTAACGCATAAAACGACGCTGGGTAAATCCTTCTGATTCGTATATCCTGACTCCTTAAAATTTGGTCCTTAAGGAGAGCAGGATGTCGAGAGAAAGAATACCCGTGCGTACGATCAAGGAAGTCCTCCGCCTCAAATGGTCATGCGGCTTGAGCCGCCGGACCATATCCAAGAGCTGCGGTATAGCCAGAAGCACCGTTGACGAGTACATGAAACGGGCCAGGCAAGCCGGGCTGTCATGGCCACTGCCGGCAGAGCTGGACGATACCGCTCTTGAGCGGCTTCTCTACCCGCCAGTGATCGTCTTGGATGCCCCGCGTCCGCTTCCCATCTGGGCAGACATCCACAAAGAACTTGCCCGGAAGAGCGTCACCCTGGTGCTTCTCTGGGACGAGTACAAAGCGCAATATCCGGACGGCTACCAATACAGCCACTTCGCAGATCTCTACCGCGACTATGCCAAAAAGCTCGATATCTCCATGCGCCAGGTCCATCACGCAGGAGAAAAACTGTTCATCGACTACTGCGGCCAAACGGTTCCGGTCATCGATAAATCCACCGGTGAAGTGCAAGACTGCCAGGTCTTCGTGGCCGTCCTGGGAGCCAGCAACTTCACGTATGCCGAGGCAACGTATACGCAGGGGCTGCCGGACTGGATAGGCTCCCATGTCCGGGCCCTTGAGTTTATCGGCGGTGTGCCCGAGATCCTGGTGCCCGACAATCTACTCTCCGGTATAACCAAGGCCTGCCGCTATGAGCCAGGCGTCAATCGCACCTATCAGGAGATGGCGGTTCACTATGGGGCCGCGGTCATTCCGGCCCGTGTCAGAAAGCCCAAAGACAAGGCAAAGGTAGAGGCCGGGGTCCAGCTCGTGCAGCGGTGGATCCTGGCGGCCCTCAGGAACCGCACCTTCTTCAGCCTCGCAGAACTGAACGCGGCAATCCGGGAACTCCTGGATAAGCTCAACAACAAGCCGTTCAAGAAGCTATCCGGTAGCCGTATCAGCCGGTTTCAGGAGATCGACAAGCCGGCGCTGCAGCCACTGCCCGCATCCGCTTTCGAGTACGCGGAATGGAAGATAAAGAAACGGCCCGGCATTGATTACCACGTCGAAGTTTATGACCACTACTACAGCGTCCCGTATCAACTCCGCAACGAACATCTGGACGTGCGGCTTACGGAATCGATTGTGGAGGCCTTTTTTCACAACAAGCGGGTGGCCTCGCATATCCGGTCCTATGCCAAGGGAAGATACACGACGCTCGCCGAACATATGCCGAAGTCCCATCGGGACTATGCGGAATGGACCCCGGAGCGCCTGATACGCTGGGCGTCGGAAACCGGTAAATCAACGGCCGATCTGGTTGCGGCCGTTCTCGCAAAGAAGCTTCACCCGCAACAAGGATTTCGCTCCTGCATGGGAATCATCACTCTTGCCAAGAAGTTCGGCAAAGAACGCGTCGAAGCAGCCTCCAAGCGGGCGCTCGCGATCGGCGGCACCAGCTTTAAAAGCGTCAAGTCCATCTTGGAAACCGGTTTGGATAAGAAACCCTTGCCGGAGCCTAGACTCGCATCACCGGCGATCGCTCACAGCAACATCCGGGGCAGAGAATACTATCACTAACCCACAAGGAGATCCTCATGCTCGTACATCCCACGCTCGATAAGATCGAACAGCTCCGGCTGTTCGGCATGGCAAAGGCCATGCGTGAACAGCTGCAGAACCAAAAAGCAACAGCATTAAACTTCGAGGAGCGGCTCGGGCTTCTCGTTGACCGAGAAATGACCGAGCGGGAGAACAGGCGGCTTGTAACGCGCTTAAAAGCCGCAAAACTGAGGCTCTCTGCAGCCATCGAGGACATCGACTTCCGTCAGCCCCGGGGACTGGACAAGTCGCTCGTTCTGTCACTTGCTTCAAACCAGTGGATCACCGAGCACCACAACCTGCTCATCATCGGGCCGACCGGCGTCGGCAAGAGCTATCTTGCATGCGCCTTGTCCCACAAGGCCTGCCGTGATGGCCATGGCGTCCTCTATCAGAGGCTGCCGCGCCTTCTTGAAGAGCTGGCGCTCTCGCACCACGACGGACGCTATCGAAAACTGATGAAGTCGCTTCTTAAAGCAGACCTTCTCATCCTCGACGACTTCGGCCTTGCTCCTCTCACAACGGAGCAGCAAAGGGATCTTTTAGAAATCATCGAGGACTGTTATGATCGGAGGTCAACTCTCGTGACCAGTCAGCTGCCGGTAAAGCACTGGCATGATATCCTGGCCGAGCCGACCTTGGCCGACGCGATCCTGGACCGGCTGGTGCACAACGCATATAAAATCGAACTGAAAGGAGAATCCATGAGAAAGAGCAGATCAAAGATCAATCGTTGACAAGCTAAAAACCCTGTGACATAGTAGATTCAACCCAGCGTTCGTTCACCCATTAGGGAGGGTGCCCGAATTAAATCGGAACGGGTGCCTGAAATGAATCGGAATGCCTGCCTGAATTCACCGGAATACGCATTTAAACAAGATCGCAGCATTAA
>JAAXXJ010000319.1 GCA_013334545.1 Nitrospirota bacterium
GCCAAGGTTGAACCGGACCGTTGCGTCATCGGGGGTGTGCCGTGCCGCTTCACGGAGGGCGCCTATCGCCTCGGAGACCTGGCCCGACTGCAGGTAGACAGCGCCAAGATTGGACCACGCCTCCCCATAGCCGGGTCGCAAACGCAATGCCTCACGCAGGGAGTGTTCAGCCTCAAGCAGCTCGCCCCGCTCCCGCTGCAGGACGCCGAGGTTATACCACGACTCTTCCACTTTAGGGCACATCCGCAATGCCTCCTGGAGGTGTTCATATGCTGCGTCACGATCGCCCTTCCGTAGAAAATAATCGGCGAGACTGTTGTGCGCCACGCAGTTGCCCTTCGTCACGCTGATGGCATGACGGAACAGCGTTTCATGGTCCCTCCAGAAACCAAGCTGCCGCCACGTAAGGCCCGCGAGCACGACGATCACGAGCAGCGACGAGGCCCAAAGTACACGGGGAGGGACGCGCAGACTGCTGAGCCGCTCCGACACCTCCCAGGTGATCATGATGAAGATCCCGATCAGGGGCACGTAGGTATATCGGTCCGCGATCGACTGCGCTCCCACCTGCACCAGTCCGATCACGGGGACGAGCGTACCTAAAAACCAGAACCATCCCAGAGAAAGCCAGGGAGACGGTCTGAAGCGCCGCAGGACCAGCGCGGTGATCAGGAAGAGAAGCAGAAAGGCTCCCACGGCCTGCCAGGCCGGCAGCGCCGAACCGGGGTGCGGATAAAAGATCGAGAGCGATCCGGGCCAGAAAGTCTTCCCAAGATACCGCACGTAGCTGACCGCGGCATTTGCCACGCGAAGTCCGAAGCCGAGCGACGACTCGGCCATAACATCACCATGTTTCTGCGCCACGGCGGTCACCACGGCCGTTGCCGCGCATGCCGCGAAGAGCGGGAGCTTCTCCGCAACGAGACGCGTCAGCGGAACTGATGGTCTGACCGGACCCGGCCCGGAGACGAGCTCAAGGCGGCCGCCCATGCGGCCGAGCGGCCAGAAGTCGAGAAGGAGAAGCACGAAGGGCATGGTCACCAGCATCGGTTTGCTGAGCAGTCCAAGGACAAGGAACAGGACCACCCAGACATATCGGCCGACACCGGGCCGGTCCGCGTATCGCGCATAGGCACCGATGGTCAACAGGCCGAAGAAGGTGCTCAAAACGTCCTTCCGTTCCGTGACCCATGCCACCGATTCCACGTGGAGGGGATGAAAGGCGAACAGAGCTGCAACAAAGGCGCTGCGCCACGTTGCGCCGGTCATCCAAGCCAAGAGCAGGAAAAGCAGCGCCGCATTAGCTGCGTGAAACAGTACGTTGACCAGGTGAAGAGCTCCCGGGTGAAGACCGAAGAGCTGGATATCCAGCATGAGGGATATCCAGGTGAGCGGGTGCCAGTAGCTGGACCCCTCCGTCGTGGCGAACGCCGCCGCTACGCTGCGCCAGGACAGGCCTCCGAGCACCATCTGATTCTCGGTGACATAGAGATTATCGTCATAGAAGATGAGTTCGTATCCTCCGACCCGTGCGTAGACGAGCAGGGTCGTGACGGCAAGCAGCAGAGCGATCTTGAGGTTGTCACGAAAGAGTTTGTTTGTCGGCATGGCCATCTGGTCCTGTTTACAGGGCGGAAACAAGGAACGATCATTTATAATAACATCAACAGTAACATGGGGCTAGGTCTCCGTCAACGGAAATATTATCCCGCTGCAAGCATTTCCGTCCCGTCGAAGATGTTCGAAAAAAATCCTGCGATGTTTTTGGATTAACATTCCTGAGTTGGTAACTGGTCGTGAGAAGATCCCTTCCAACTCCATGGTGACAGCACGGTACCATTTCATACGGCTTTTTCGTTCTGCAATCCCTTCATGCTGCGCCGCCGCCATGCTGGATCGTTGCGATTTTCTGACAATCTCCGCCACTACGATAAAGGGGAGAGCCCATCTGTTATTACCCGTGATCATCGTTGATACTGTGCGTGCACTCCGGTCTGTCTTTATACGCCTCTCAACTGTTCGGCTATGCTGCTTTGTTGTTCACTCGTTTCCCCCTTCTCATGTCCAGGTGTTGGACCTGGACATAATCGTGAGCACGAGGTGTAGGAGCGCTGGAGATGTTCCTCTGATTTTGTAGTTTTATTTCCAGTGAACCGGCAATTTATATGATCCAGATCATATCAGCGTCGATTGCCTTTAAGTATTATTTTTAAAAGGAAGAATTCATTTATTAGGAACAGCGTTCTGTCTTGCCTTACATTGAAAAATAGTACTTTATTATGACAATCACATGCTGTTCAGTATGGGGAAAATAACGCCGTACATGGGGATTTAACCAGTGAATGCCCCGTTATATTTGCTCCATACGATTTTATCAATAATATTGTATTAAAATATCAATACGTTAAAAATCTGGATTTCTGGGCATATGTATTGCATTCCTAATAGCAAGTAACAGTTAGAGATTCTCGAATTCTCGGGAAGCTAATGAAGATCAATACACCCTACTCTATGATCCTGCCGGGCCTTATCACCGTATTGCTGGTGCTGCTCTTCTCAACAACTGCAACAGCAGAGTTGAAGGCTTCCTATATGTATTCCTTCTCCAATTTTACCGGCAAGATCCCTCTCTCTTGGTCTGTATTGTCCGCTGACCGGGAGCGAGGCGAGATATACGCCGTCTATCAAGGGGCAGTCAGCGTGTTCAATGCCACCGGCATGGAGATCTACCGGTTCGGGGACGGCGGGGCGCTTGGCAACATCATCGATGTCGCCGTGGAGCGCGATGGAAACATCCTTGTCCTCACCAACGGGGGAACAAGCCATGTGGTCCTTCGTTGCAATTACCGGGGTGAGCAAGTGGAGACCGTGGAGCTCAAAGGAGTCCCGGCCGAATTCTCGCTTCGGCCGCAGCGACTCGTTTCCTGGAACGGGTATCTCTATCTTGCCGATCTTGCAAAGCGGATTGTCATTGTCACGGACGCCCGCGGGTCATTCGTGCAGGGCTACAACGTGGGGGCTTTCTTCACCGCGGAAGAGAAACCCAACGAAGAGAACGAAATTGCCGGTTTCAACGTGGACCGGGACGGGAACATCCTGTTTACCGTATCCACCCTGTTCAAGGCCTTCAGGTTGACCCGCGACAACGGGCTCCAATCCTTCGGCGGCGCCGGGAACATCCCGGGCATGTTCAACCTCGTGGGTGCAATCACATCGGATGACAAGGGATTTATCTATGTGGCCGATGTTCTGAAGAGTGTGGTCATGATCTTTGATAAGGACCTCAAGTTCCAGATGCAGTTTGGCTACCGCGGAGAGGGGCGGGACAACCTGGTCGTCCCCATGCACATTGCGGTCATCAGGGACAAGATCTTCGTGAATCAGGCAAGGAACAGGGGGGTGAGCATTTTCAGGCTTACAGACAGCTGATCCCTACGAATAGGCCGTTTAAAGGCAGGCAATAAAAGGAGGTGAACGCCAGACAACAAACTATACTCGAAGCAGTAGGAAGTTAGAGAAGTGAGAAGTAAGAAGTACGATGGAAAGAAGCAGGAAGAAGCCGGCTGAGCCGGCGCAGAAAGTTCTCCGAAAGAGTAAACCCATCGCAAGGTGGGGACACAAAGCCAACGGGTCCCGGGAACGGGACGGCCGGGTTACCGGAGAAAACACCAAAATCTAGCTTTGGAGGATTTTAATGAAGACAGTCAAGATT
>JAAXXJ010000320.1 GCA_013334545.1 Nitrospirota bacterium
GGTCTATGAGCGGGCGAAGCGTTCCACGCTCCTGGACCGCGTCATCGTGGCTACGGATGATACCCGGATCCTGAAGGCGGTAACGGACTTTGGCGGCGAGGCGGTGATGACCTCGCCGGAGCACGCGACAGGCACGGACCGGATCGCCGAGGTGGCGCGGTCTTTGCCATGCGATATTGTCGTGAATGTGCAGGGCGACGAACCGCTCATCGATCCGGCGATGATCGACGCTGCCGTGAGGCCTCTGGCCGAGGATTCCGCCATCCCCATGGGGACGCTCGCAAAGTTGATCTCGGACCCTGCGGAGGCACGCGACCCGAATGTGGTCAAAGTGGTCCTGGATCGGAATGGGTACGCGTTGTACTTCTCTCGTGCACCCATCCCCTGGGACCGCGATCGGTGGGCCGGGAAGACCTCGCTTGCTGACCTGGGAGCGGGCGGACCCCGCTCTAAGCACATCGGGCTGTATGTGTACCGCAGGGACTTCCTGCTCGCATACGCGGCAATGCCCCAGACGCCCCTCGAAATGACGGAAAAGCTCGAGCAGCTCCGCGCGCTGGAACAGGGCCATCGCATCAGGGTCGTGATCACCGAGCACGAGTCCTTTGGCGTTGACATCCCGGATGATTTGAGTAAAATACTGCAGCGCTTCGACGAAGGCGGAAGATCCTTATGAGCGAAAAGAGATCCAAGACCAAGTACATTTTTGTGACCGGCGGCGTGGTGTCGTCGCTGGGGAAGGGGCTCGCCGCATCATCCATGGGCGCACTTCTCGAGGCACGAGGTCTCAAAGTGACCTTCCTGAAGCTCGATCCCTACATCAACGTCGATCCCGGAACCATGAGCCCTTTCCAGCACGGCGAGGTGTTCGTGACGGATGACGGCGCTGAAACGGACCTTGACCTCGGCCACTACGAACGCTACTGCAACGTCACGACCAGCCAGAAGAACAATTTTACGTCAGGGCGCATCTATTTCAACGTCATTTCCAAGGAGCGGCGCGGCGACTACCTCGGCGGGACCGTTCAGGTCGTGCCGCACATCACCGATGAGATCAAACGCGCCATTACCGACCTCGCCAACGACGAAGACGTGGTGATCGTGGAGATCGGCGGAACCGTCGGCGACATCGAGAGCCTGCCGTTCCTCGAGGCCATCCGCCAGATGCGGTACACGCTGGGGAAGGGGAACTACCTGTACATCCACCTGACGCTGGTCCCCTATATCAAGGCCGCCGACGAGCTCAAGACGAAACCGACCCAGCACAGCGTGAAGGAGCTTCAGTCCATCGGTATCCAGCCGAACATCATCCTGTGCCGGAGCGATCGCCCCATCCCGAGGGAGATGAAACGGAAGATCGCGCTCTTCTGCAACGTGGAGGAGAACGCAGTCATCACCGCGCAGGACGTGGAAACCATCTACGAGGTGCCGTTGCACCTGCACGAGGAGGGGATCGACGACCGCATCGTGGAGATGCTCGACCTGCAGGCACCGCGGGGAGATCTCTCGGTCTGGGAGACGATCGTCAAACGGGTCAAACAACCGCTCAAGAACGTCACCATAGCCCTCGTCGGGAAGTATGTGGACCTCAAGGAATCGTACAAGAGCCTGTGCGAGGCCCTGACCCACGGCGGCATCGCCAATGATGCCAGGGTGTCGCTCTGCTGGGTCGATTCAGAGGAGATCGAGGTGAAAGGGGCCGCCGAGATGCTCAAGGGCATGGACGGCATCCTCGTGCCAGGCGGTTTCGGGATCCGGGGTGTGGAAGGCAAGATCGCGGCGGTCAAGTACGCCCGGGAGAACAGGATACCGTATTTCGGCATCTGCCTGGGCATGCAGTGCGCAGTGATCGAGGCGGCGCGGAGCCTTGCCGGGCTCAAGGATGCCAACAGCTCGGAGTTCAATCTGAAGACGCCGCACCCGGTCATCTACCTGATCGAGCAGTGGTATGACTACCGTACCAAGACGGTGCAGAAGCGCGATCTCACCTCAGACAAGGGCGGCAGCATGCGGCTTGGGGCCTATCCCTGCAAGCTCGAAAAGGGGACCTATGCCCATGCGGCATACGGCAGGGACGAGATCTCCGAGCGCCACCGGCATCGCTACGAGTTCAACAACAAGTACCTCGACCAGCTCAAGAAGGCCGGCTTGGTGATCAGCGGTCTGTCGCCCGACGGCGAACTGGTGGAGATCGTCGAGCTCCGGGACCATCCCTGGTTCCTGGGCTGCCAGTTCCACCCTGAGTTCAAATCCACCCCGCGGAATCCTCATCCGCTGTTCACCGCGTTCATCGAGGCATCCTACCGGAACCGTGAACAGAGGAACAAGCCGTGACCCGGGAGATCCATGCCGGCGGCGTAAAGATCGGCGGGGGCGCGCCCCTCGCGCTCATCGCGGGTCCCTGCGTCATAGAGTCCGAGGCCTCCACGATGGAGACCGCGGAGCGGCTCAAGCGGATGTGTGCTGATCTCGGCATCGCGCTGATCTTCAAGTCCTCGTACGATAAGGCGAACCGCAGTTCGGTCACGTCATTCCGCGGCCCGGGTATGGCGGCCGGACTTCGTGTCCTCGCCCGGGTCAAGCGCGAATTTGGCCTGCCGGTGCTGTCCGATGTGCACCGATTTGAGGAGATCGCACCTGCTGCCGAGGTCCTCGATGTGATCCAGATCCCTGCGTTCCTTTCGCGTCAGACGGACCTGCTCGTGGCCACGGCGAAGACCGGCAGGGTCGTGAACATCAAGAAAGGCCAGTTCCTCGCGCCCTGGGACATCAAGAACGCCATCGGAAAGGTCGAATCAACAGGGAGTACAAATATCCTCATCACGGAACGAGGCGTATCCTTCGGATACAATAATCTTATCGTGGACATGCGGGCACTCCCGATCCTGCGCAGTTTCGGATATCCCGTTGTCTTCGACGCCACGCATTCGGTCCAGATCCCGGGGGGCGCTGGAACGGCGTCGTCAGGTGATCGGCAGTTCGTCGCGCCCCTGACGCGTGCGGCCGTAGCCGCCGGCGTGGATGCATTGTTCATGGAGGTCCATGCCTGCCCCGACAAGGCCCTGTGCGACGGGCCCAACATGGTGAGCCTCGATGAGCTCTCGGGGCTCCTCCGGCAGGCACAGGAGATCGACAGGATCGTGAAACGATGAGCCAAGAACAGGCAAAACGAGTGCTCAGGATCGAAGCGGACGCCGTTGCCCGCCTCATCGAGAGCGACGTCCACGTAGCTGGTGTCCCCAAGTGTTACCAGCGGGCGATACCGCCAGTTCTCGAACTCATGGGATGGATCATCGACCCTGTTCAGGTAGCGCGACGCGCGGTAGACGGTATACGAGGATGCCCCAGGGACCGCGGGCCACGATCCTCGCGCCCCGCTCACGGCACGGATGCGGACGAGTCCACGGCGGCACGGGTCGACCGCGGCGGAGCGCCGATTAAGCTGCGCCTGGTCAAGGGCGCCAACATGGAGATGGAAAAGCTCGAGTCGGCCCTCAACAACTGGCCGCTCGGCGCGTAGCTGAACAGCCACTTCGCGCTGTCCGAGGAACCGCTCCACTTTTCGCTCACGTGGCCGTAGGCATCGTTGTCCATCCAGCGGGTCGTGATCTCTCGCGAGTGGGGGTAATCGCCTCGTGCATGGGGAACGGGTCGCGCCATCAGGCTTCTCCGGTTGCGGCCGGTTTCGCGGGCGGCACGAAGAACTTC
>JAAXXJ010000321.1 GCA_013334545.1 Nitrospirota bacterium
TCGGGAACCGGCCATCAGGCTCCGAGTAGAGTTCGATCACCTCGCAACCCATGGAGCGGATGACTTCCGGCGCTATCAGCCCGGCGGTGCCGTTCCCGCTGTCGAGCACGACCTTGAGCGGAACGTTGAGGAACTCACGGAAGAGGCCCTTCAGGTGGCCCGCATAATCCGGAATGATGGGATGATCCGTTATCGCGCCCCTCCCGCCGGACCAGCTGTCTTTCGATCCGGCCAGGGACGCCACGATCTTTCCCACTTTCTGGATCTCTTCGCCGTAGATCGTGTCCTTGCCGACGCAGAGCTTGAATCCGTTGAACTCTGACGGGTTGTGGCTGCCGGTGATCATGATGCCGGCGCCGGGATTCAGATGGTGAAGCGAAAAATAGAGAGCCGGCGTTGGACAAAGGCCTATGTCGATGACATTGAGGCCCGACGCGGTCAGACCGCGGCCAAGGGCGTCCCGGAGCCGGGGCGAACTGAGGCGGGCGTCGTAGCCGATGGTCACGGACGGGACGCCCAACGGTCTGAGGTAGCCGGCAAAAGCCCTGCCGAGCAGCTCGATAACAGGGTCGACAAGGTCGCGGGCGGCGATGCCCCGGATGTCGTACTCGCGGAAGATCTCCTTATTGAACGCGGTCGTCATTTCGGGAGCTCCGGCAAAGGGGATTTGGCTTTCTCGTGGCGCTTGTAGTCATCGTCAAAACGGACGATGTCGTCTTCCTCGAGATATTCACCGTTCTGCACTTCGATGATCTGGAGCGGCACCTTGCCGGGATTCTCAAGGCGGTGCTTCGTCGACATGGGAATATAGGTGCTCTCGTTCGTGTGCACATCATATTCCTTATCGCCATTCGTCACCCTTGCCGTCCCGGAGACGACGACCCAATGCTCGCTGCGGTGATGATGGAGCTGATGGGAAAGCTTCGAGCCGGGGATCACCACGAGACGCTTGATCTTGTAGCGGTCCCCTTCCTCCAGGATGGTATAGTTGCCCCAGGGCCGATGGACCGTGCGGTGGGTGAGACGCTCTTCCGCCTTGCGTTTCTTCAATTCATCGACGACCTTTTTGACGTCCTGGGCCCGGTCGCGGCTGCAGACCAGCGTCGCGTCCGGTGTGTCCACGACGATGGTGTCCTTGAGCCCGATGGTGGCGACCAGCCGTTTGTCCGCATAGATCACCGAGTCGGTGCTGTCAATGTCGATGACGTTGCCGGTGATGATGTTCCCGGCAGCGTCCTTATCCGTCACTTCCTCCAGGGCGGTCCAGCTGCCGACGTCCGACCAGCCGATGTCCGCGGGCACGACCGCAGCGCGGTCCGTCTTTTCCATGATGCCGTAGTCGACGGATACGGGCTGCAGCTGCGCGAACATGCTGCGGACCGCTTCGGTCTCCGTACCGCTGCCGATGCTCTTTCGGACCTGTTCCAGACCCTCGTGCAGGGAGGGCATATGCCGTTCGATCTCCTTGAGGAACGTGCGTACCTTCCAGACGAACATGCCGCTGTTCCAGTAGTACTGGCCGCTTTGAAGATAGCCCTGTGCGGTCTGCAGATCGGGCTTTTCAACGAACCGCTCGACCCGGGAAACACCGTCGAGACCGGCTTCCGGGCATGGCTCGCCGGCCTTGATGTACCCATAGCCGGTCTCGGGGCGGTTCGGTTTGATGCCCAGCGTTACAAGGTAGTCGCGCTCAGCGGCCTTTGCAGCGGTCGTGACGCAGGTCCGAAAGGCCTCGACGTTCCTGATCGCGTGGTCCGCCGAGAGGACGACCATGATGCCATCGGGGTCGATCCGGTTCAGATGGAGGGCGGAAAGCGCGAGAGCAGGAGCGGTGTTCTTTGCCTCCGGCTCGAGGATGAAGTTACGGTCCCAGGAACCGCCGAAGCGGGATATGAGCTGCGTTCCGATGTCGACGGCGAGACCATGGTTGGTGACGATGAAGACATGCTCGCGCTTCACCAGGGGAAGCACCCGCTCGACGGTGAGCTGGATGAGGGTGTCATCGCTTCCGATCTTCAGGAGCTGCTTGGGCATCTTCTCGCGGGACAGCGGCCAGAACCGCGTGCCCGAACCGCCCGCCATGATCACTGCGTACATGAAAGCCTCCGAACTAGGATCGTAGGTGAAGGGTGATAGGTGACCTATAACCTAAGACCTGTGACCTATCTCTGTTTCTTCTCCCATTCCCATGCCGTGCCGATGATGTACTCCAGGTCGTCGTGGCGCGGTACCCAGCCCAGCTCGCGCCGCAGCGCCGAACTGTCGGCCACCAGGGATGGCGGGTCTCCAGGCCTGCGTGCCGCAGTCTCCAAGGGGATGTCGACGGCCGTTACCCGCCGGGCCGCTTCGATCACCTCGCGGACGGAAAACCCGTGGCCATAGCCGCAGTTGAAGGCCCTGCTGCCGCCTTTCTGCAGCAGATGGTCGAGGGCGAGCAGGTGGGCATCGGCGAGGTCGTTCACATGGACATAATCGCGGATGCACGTCCCGTCGGGCGTCGGATAGTCGGTGCCGAAGACCGTGATGCTCTTCCTCGCGCCCTTCGCCGCTTTGAGCGTCAGCGGGATCAGATGGGATTCGGGGTGGTGTTGCTCCCCGATCCTGCCTCCCGGATCGGCGCCGGCTGCGTTGAAGTACCGGAGCGAGACATACCGCATGCGGCCCGTACCGGCAGCATCCTCCAGGACCTTTTCCACGAAGGCCTTCGCCTGTCCGTAGGGATTGATCGGTCGTATGGGCGCGGTCTCCCGGAGGGGAATGCTCTCCGGGATGCCGTACACTGCCGCTGTCGAGGAGAAGATGAAGTTCTCCACGCTATGCCGCTGCATCGCGGAGAGCAGATTGACCGCGTTCGCCGCGTTGTTGTGATAATATTTCAGCGGGTCCCGGACGGACTCGCCTACCTCGATGAACGCGGCGAAGTGCATCACCGCGGCGGGCCGATACTGTTCGAAGACCCGGTCGAGCATGTCCGCATCGGCCAGATCTCCCTCGACGAATTCCCCCGCAAGGACCGCTTCACGGTGGCCCGTGGACAGATTGTCCAGGACCACGACCGGGAGCCCCTGCTCTCCCAGGGCCTTCACTACGTGGCTGCCAATGTACCCTGCGCCGCCGGTAACAAGGACCCGATTCACTGTACCGCCTCCTGATGATGTGCCGATGACTTCGGCGCGTCCGTAGTCCAAGCTTTGCCACCTTGTTTTCCCGGTCTGGCTGTGATACTATAACTTTGGTTCTGCAGCCGAGAGAATATCAATAAAACCCGATGTTTACAGGATATCGAGCATGCGCTCCTACCGCGCCAAACTGGGCACAATTATACTGTTTCTCAGCGATGTTGTCATTCTTTTTCTGATTGCCGGTCTCGCGATCGCCCTGCGGGACATCATTCCTTCGATCATACCCCTCTTTCCCGAATTTTCCCGTAATTTCAGCTACGCCTGGTGGTTCTTTCCTGTCTGGATCATAATCCTGGCATATGAAGGCGCCTATACCCGCCGGTTCACCTTCTGGGACGAGGTGAAACTACTTTGGAAAGTAGCCCTGTTCTCCACCCTTGCGATCCTCTCCATCGTGTTCATCGGAAAGATAGGAGAGTCGGTTTCCCGTACCGTCGTGGTGTTCATCGGCATGATCTCCCTCATTGTGTTCCCTCTCCTCAGAGTATCGTGCAAACGATGGCTCATCGCCGCCGGCCTGCTC
>JAAXXJ010000322.1 GCA_013334545.1 Nitrospirota bacterium
CGCCGGCGGGAGGTTCGACCCGCAGGATCTCGGGGCCTTTGGCGGGCATCCGAGCCGGAAAATGATTGGACATCGGTCGGCCGACCATCTTGGAGATCAGGTCGCTCATCGTCACTTCAGAGACAGAGCCTGTGTGAACCACAGCCCCGTCCCTCAAGACCGTGACGCGGTCGGCAATGCGGGGGATCTCTTCGAGCCTGTGTGAGATGTAGACAATGGCGACCCCCGCTTTCTTCAGTGCGAGGATCTTCTCGAAAAGGATATCTATCTCCCGGTCCGTCAAAGAAGCGGTCGGCTCGTCCATGAGGAGAAATTGGGCATTCTCGCAAAGGGCGCGGGCAATTTCGACCATCTGCTGCTCTGCCACGCCCAGTTCGGCCACGGCACGCCGACCGAATTCCAGAGCAGCCCTGAGTCGAGAGCCGGAGCGTATACGGTGCTGACCTTGTACATCATGACCGGATGGGACCGCTCAAGCTCCTTGAAGTCCTCGGTCGTGATGCGGTAGAGCTCCGTGGTATCCAGGGCCGTGGTGTTGGTGCTGTGCGTCTTCCGGTCCTCGATCACGGACAGTTCGCCGAAGAAATGGAGCTCGGTGAGGATTGCCAGCGTCTGCTTCCATCCGTCAGGCGTCGTCTTCGAGATCTCCACCTTCCCCTTGCGGATCAGGCAGATCCCCCGGGTCGCTTCACCCTCCCGGAAGATCGCGGACCCTTTTGGGTAACGCTCCACCTGGATCTTCTGCGCCACCAGGGCGAGTTCTGCGTCATCCAGGTCGCTGAACAGCCTCTGCGGTTTGAGGTCCGTTATGCCTGCCATCTGGCCCTCCCGGTTGAAGCTCCCTGCAACAAGCTGCCGGGAAGCTTCGATCCTGGATTCATACCTTTGTCACCTTCACGGCCGTGACCTTGAGCGAAGGGATCTTGCAGACCGGATCGAGTCCGCTGCTGCTCGTCAGGATGTTGGCCGCCGCTTCGCGGAAATGGAAGGGGATGAACACCACGCCCCGCCCGGGCCTTCGGGACACCCGCGCCTTGAGCGTCAGCGAACCGCGGCGCGAGGTGACCGTGACCATTCCGTCCTGCTCGAGGGAGAGCTGCTTCGCATCCTCGGGATGGATCTCCACGTACGGTTCGTGGGCCACTTGTTCAAGAGGTGCCACGCGCCGCGTCATGCTTCCCCCGTGATACTGGAACAGCATCCGCCCCGTGGTGAGCGTAAACGGATACTCGGCGTCGGGCTGTTCCTGCGAAGGTCTATAGTGTACCATAGAGAAGGCAGCTTTGCCACGGGGGAACCCCCCCTTGAACAGGTGCGGCGTCCCCGGATGGTCCGGAGTCGGGCAGGGCCACTGCAGCCCCCCTTCTTCGTCGAGCCGGGAATAGGACATCCCGGCCATGGCCGGCCATGCTTTTCCGATCTCCTGGAACACTTCCTCGGTAGTGTGGTACGTCATTGGATGGCCGAGCCTTCTGCCCAGCTCCATGATGATAAGGGAATCCTTCATGGCGAGACCGGGCGCGTTCACCACCCTCCTCACCCGCTGGACCCGCCGTTCGGTGTTCGTGAACGTGCCGACCTTTTCGGCGAACGACGCCGCCGGCAGCACAACATGCGCCAGCTCGGCGGTCTCGGTCAGGAAGATGTCCTGCACCATGAGAAAATCCAGCTCGCCGAGGGCCTTTCGCGTATGGGCCATGTCCGGGTCGGTGATAGCCGGGTTCTCGCCCATGATGTAGAGCGCCTTGAGCCTGCCCTCCGCTGCGGCGTCGATCATTGCGTTCGCCATCAGGCCTTCGCGTTCAGGCAGCTTCACGCCCCACAGCTCCTCGAACCGCTCGCGGACCTGCGGGACCACGACGCGCTGGTACCCCGGGTACAGGTTCGGCAAACAGCCCATGTCCGTGGAGCCCTGAACGTTGTTCTGGCCCCGAAGCGGGTTCACGCCCGAGGATTCCCTGCCCAGGTTCCCGGTCATGAGGGCGAGGTTCGCAATGGAGAGCACATTGTCCGTGCCGTGGGAATGCTGGGTGATGCCCATGGTGTAGTAGATCCCGGCCTTCTTCGATCGGCCGTACAAGCGTGCCGCCTCGATGATCTTCTCCTTCGGAACGCCGGTGATCCGCTCCGCCGACTCGGGCGTGTATCCTTCGAGGTTCTTCCGGAAGCCCTCATCGAACCCCTCGGTCCGGGCCTCGATGAACTTCCGGTCGACGAGCCCCTCGTTCACGATCACGTGCATCATGCCGTTCAGGAGCGCGACGTCCGTGCCCGGCCGCTGCTGCAGCCAGAGATGGGCCTGCCGGACGAGCGGCACCCGGCGCGGGTCCGCGATGATCAGCTTCGCGCCCTTCCGCACGGCCTTGATCATGCGGAGCGCCACAATGGGATGGTTCTCCTTCGTGTTCGAGCCGATGACGAAGAGCACATCGTTGTTCTCGATCTCGGCAAGGGAGTTCGTCATCGCCCCGGAGCCGAACACGGTGGCCAGACCGGCCACCGTAGCGCTGTGTCAATAGCGCGCGCAGTGGTCAACGTTGTTCGTGCCGATGGCGGCGCGCATGAACTTCTGGAAGAGGTAGTTCTCCTCGTTGGTGCAGCGTGCCGAGGCGAGGCCCGCAATGGCGTCGGGCCCCTCCAGGTCCCTGATGCGCCTCAGTTGATGCGCCGAGTAGGTGAACGCCTCCTCCCAGGAGGCCTCTACGAGGGCCCCGTTCTTCCTGATCAGCGGGGTCTTCAGACGGTCCGGGCTGTTGATAAAGGAGAAACCGAACCTGCCCTTGGCACAGAGCCAGCCCTCGTTGATCGTGGCCCGCTGCGACGAGGCCCGGATCACCTCGTTCTTGCTGACATGCAGGGTGAGGTTGCAGCCGCATCCGCAGTAAGGGCATACCGTCTCGACGCGCCTGATGTCCCGCTGCCGCCCCTTTCCCAGGGACGGCTTGCTGACCAGGGCGCCCGTCGGACACACGGCGATGCACTGGCCGCAGAACTCGCAGGAGAGGTCACGCTCAAAGGGCGGGCAGATCTTGGTCGCAAATCCTTTGTACGCGTAGTCGATGGCGCCCACGCCCTGCACCTCGTCGCAGACCTTGACGCACCGTCCGCAAAGGATGCACTTCTCCATGTCGCGCTCGACGAACGGATTCCCGTCGCGCGCGGGGTAGATCCGCCGCTCGCCGTGGAACACCGGGGTCCGGATCTGGTACTTGTACGCCAGTTCCTGCAGCTCGCACTCGCCGGCCCGTTCGCAGACCATGCAGTCGTACGGATGATCGGAAAGAATGAGGTCGATGATGTCCCGCCGGAGGCCCTCGATATAGGGCGATGCCGTGGTCACCTCCATGCCGTTCTCCACGCGGGTGGTGCACGACGTCACCGGCTGCCCTCCGATCTCCACGATGCAGACGCGGCAGGCGCCGGCGACCGAGAGCTTCGGATGGTGGCACAGGACGGGGATGGCGATGCCGAGCTTCTGGGCCGCCGCGAGAACGGTCGTGCCCGCGGGAACGGTGACCGGCATGCCGTCTATGTTGAGCGTGATATCACCCATGATCACTGTTTCCTGATCGCCTTGAACTTGCACGCACGGAAGCATGCGCCGCACTTGATGCAGCGGTCGGGATCGATGACGTGCACTTTCTTTGGCTCGCCTGAGATGGCCTTCGTCGGGCATACGCGCTTGCAGATGCCGCAG
>JAAXXJ010000323.1 GCA_013334545.1 Nitrospirota bacterium
CTGCCCGCAGCCAGGAAAGAAGCCGAGAAAATGGGAGAACTTTCCCTTGAAGTCCTCTTGAATCTTTATATCACTGAATCCGTTACAGACCCTAAGTCCCGCTGATGGATGCCCTCCGGCGCAAAATGCACTTTTGGAAATTTGCGGATATACCTGATCCAACTTGAATACAAGCCGTTTTATATTTTCCTCTCATATTGAATCAATTAGTTTATGGAAGCGATGTTCGTCAGACTCCTGCCGCGATCCCCGTCCCTTTATAATCCTGCATATTGGTAGCTTTCAGATGTGATCCTACATTGCCGTAGCCTGGGCGTATGTTCCAAAGGCTGCTCTCAGACCTTCTTCGATAAAAATTACACAGGCTATCTTACCGTTTATACAGCATTCGTGATGATGAAGCGGTATGCGGAGGCCCATATTTAAATGCTGGCACGTTCGTTGAACTATAGGAAGTAAAAAGAATGCCTCAGGTGAAAGGAGAAGATAAATGAGAAAGATAGCGATTTACGGGAAGGGAGGCATCGGGAAATCCACCACCACACAGAATACCGTTGCCGCCCTGGCTGAGATGGGGAAGAAGATCATGATCGTAGGCTGTGATCCGAAAGCGGACTCCACGCGTCTCATGCTGGGAGGATTATCACAAAAGACCGTTCTCGATACACTCCGTGCCGAAGGCGAAGATCTGGACCTCGAAGATGTAATGAAATTAGGTTTTGGGGGAACACGCTGCGTAGAATCAGGTGGACCTGAGCCGGGCGTGGGATGCGCCGGCCGCGGCATCATTACCTCCATTAACCTCCTGGAGCAGCTGGGTGCATATTCGGATTCCATCGGCCTTGACTATGCTTTTTACGACGTTCTGGGTGACGTTGTCTGCGGCGGTTTCGCCATGCCCATACGGGACGGCAAGGCCAAAGAAATCTATATCGTTGTGTCCGGCGAGATGATGGCGATGTATGCGGCCAATAACATTTGCAAGGGGATTGTCAAGTTTGCCGAGGGAGGCGGTGTGCGCTTAGGCGGACTAATATGTAACAGCCGCAAGGTGGATAATGAAAAAGAGCTTATCCAGGCGCTTGCCGCAAGACTGGGCACGCAGATGATACATTTTGTTCCCCGCGATAATGTAGTGCAAAGGGCGGAGATCAACAGGAAGACAGTCATTGACTTTGAACCCGGCGCTGTTCAGGCCGATGAATACCGGTCTCTGGCCAGGGCCATCGATAAAAATGAGATGTTCGTCATACCGAAGCCTCTTGCCATGGAGGAACTGGAGGAGATTCTCATTAAATACGGTGTGGATCAGTAATACTTTTTGAGCTCTGCATGGGCTCCGAGCGAACAGAGGAGGACGAGGTATGTTGATGATAAGAGCGATCGTAAGGCCGGAAAAGGTCGACAAGGTGCTGGAACATTTAATGGTCGAGGGTTTCCCCGCAGTAACCAAGCTCAGTGTTTCCGGGCGCGGCAAACAGAGGGGCATAAAGATCGGTGACATCACCTATGATGAAATTCCCAAGGAATTATTGATGATGGTCGTTCAGGATGAAGACAAGGATCTGGTTGTCAAGACGGTCATTGAAGCCGCCCGCACCGGCGATAGGGGGGCATTCGGTGACGGCAAGATATTCGTTTCGCCGGTCAGCGAGGTTTATACGGTCAGTTCCGGCATCAAGGAGACGTCGGCAGGCACGCAGGAGGTTATATCATGAAGGAGATCGTGGCCGTCATCAGGATGAACAGGATTAATCAGACTAAAAAGGCCCTTGTCGAAGCGGGCATATCATCCATGCATGCAAGGGAATGCCTGGGCCGCGGAAAGGGCCTGGTCGATCTTGATATACTGAAGGGAGCCGAGCGGGGATACGAAGAGGCCGTCGCACAACTCGGCAACAGCCAGAGGCTGATCCCCAAAAGGATGATTTCGATTGTTCTTCCCGACAAGCTTGTTGAAAAAGCGGTAACTGCAATTATCGCCGAGAATAAGACGGGCAAACCCGGAGACGGCAAGATATTTATTCTGCCTGTCTATGATGCGATCCGTGTGCGGACAAGTGAGCATGGTGACGAGATACTGGAAGACGAACAATAGATTGAAGTATTTGAAGGAGGGGAAGTCAATGGCCGAAACGATTGTCGATACAAGAGTGGTGAATATTAATCCCGCTGAAGTCAAAGAGGAAATGCTCAAAAAATATCCCGCGAAGGTCGCACGACGTCGCGCCAGGCAGATTGTCGTAAATCAGGTGGAAGAAGACGGGGTTGTGCCGAAGATACTCTCGAATACAAGGACTGTTCCCGGTATCCTGACCATGAGGGGTTGCGCCTATGCGGGTTGCAAAGGCGTCGTGCTGGGACCGACACGTGATATTCTGCAGATCACGCACGGACCTATCGGCTGCGGTTTCTACAGCTGGCTCACGCGACGCAACCAGACAAGGCCTAAGACCGCAACAGATGCGAACTTTATGACCTACGGCATGTCGACTGATATGCAGGAAGAGGAAATCATCTTCGGGGGTGAGAAGAAACTGAAGAAGGCGATTCAGGAGGCAATTGAACTTTTCCACCCGAAGGCCATAGGCATCTTTTCCACTTGCCCGGTCGGGCTTATCGGCGACGACATACATGCCGTCGCCCGGGAGATGGAAGAGCAATATCATGATGTGAATATCTTCGGCTTCAGTTGCGAGGGCTACAAGGGAGTAAGCCAGTCCGCCGGCCACCATATCGCCAACAACAAGGTCTTTACCGACGTGGTGGGGCAGATTGACGTCCCGAAAGACGGCCCGTTTCGCTTTAATATTCTCGGGGAATACAACATTGGAGGAGATGCTTTTGAGATCGAGAGGATCATCGGTAAATGCGGAATGACGCTGCAATCCACCTTCAGCGGCAACTCGGAATATGAGGAATTTGCGAGCGCCCATACGGCCGACCTGAACGTGCTTATGTGCCACCGTTCCATAAACTACATGGCGGAAATGATGGAGAAGCGATACGGAATTCCCTGGATCAAGATCAATTTCATTGGAGCCTACTCGACGGCCAAGTCCCTGCGCAAGATTGCCGCATATTTCGGCGATAAAACTTTGGTTGAGACGGTGGAGAAGGTCATTGAAGAGGAGATGATCGAGGTCGAAAAGGTGCGCAAGGAAGTAAGGGCAAAATGTGAAGGCAAACTGGCCATGCTTTTTGTCGGCGGTTCGCGAGCACACCATTACCAGGAATTGTTCACGGAAATCGGCATGCGGACGATTTCCGCGGGATATGAATTTGCCCACCGGGACGACTATGAAGGCAGAAGAGTTATTCCCGATATCGCCATCGACGCGGACACCCGCAACATCGAGGAACTTACGGTGGAACCGGATCCTTTGCGATACAATCCCAGAAAGGACGCCGTCGAGACGGACAGGTTGCTCAAGGAAGACGTTGAATTTGGCAACTATGAAGGCATGATGCCCGATATGGCGGCAAACGCTCTGGTCATCGATGATCTGAATCATCACGAGACGGAAGTACTTATCAAAAAATATAAACCCGATATTTTTTGCGCGGGCATCAAGGAAAAATACGTTATTCAGAAAGGAGGTGTGCCCCTCAAGCAGTTGCACAGTTATGATTACAGCGGGCCGTATGCCGGTTTTAAGGGCGCCGTGAATTTTTACCGGGAGATAGATCGGATG
>JAAXXJ010000046.1 GCA_013334545.1 Nitrospirota bacterium
CGTGGTGCAGGACGTAGGCGCAGACGCGGCACGGTACATTTTTCTGACGCGCAGGTCCGACAGCCATCTCGATTTTGATCTCGACATAGCGAAGGAACAGTCCCGGGAGAACCCGGTCTATTACGTACAGTATGCCCACGCGAGGATCGCGAGCGTGTTCCGCGAGGCGGAGGCGAGGACGATCCCGGTCCCGACGCGTGACACGGTGGACCTTTCGCTCCTCGACCTCGAGGAAGAGCGGAACATCATCAAG
This sequence comes from Nitrospirota bacterium, assembly GCA_013334545.1. Taxonomy (GTDB): domain Bacteria; phylum Nitrospirota; class UBA9217; order UBA9217; family UBA9217; genus JAAXXJ01. The sequence continues at coordinate 254 of JAAXXJ010000046.1, forward strand.
GCCCTTGCAAAGTATCCCGAGGTGGTCGAGGAAGCGGCGCTGAACTACGAGCCCCACCGCCTGACCTTCTATCTTCAGGACCTGGCGGGCCTGCTGCACAATTACTACTTCAAGCACCGCATCATCTCGGACGATGCCGCGCTTGCCGGGGTCATGGGCAGCCGGCTGTTCCTGATGAAGCAGGTCAAGACGGTGATCCAGAGCGCGCTCAGGATATTGGGCGTGACGGCGCCGGAGAGAATGTAAGACAACTGCGGATCGCGGAATGTGGATTGCGGAATGAAAAACGATAGGATATCCAAAAGAATTGATAATCCGAAATCCCCAATCCGCAATCCGAAATAGTACTTGTGTTCAACTTTTCTTTGACAATAAAGGGTGCCGACACTGCCGGACGTCTCGGGAAGATCACGACGTCCCACGGAGATATCCGTACGCCGGTGTTCATGCCGGTGGGCACACAGGCGACCGTCAAGACGCTGTCGCCCGAAGACCTGGATGCGATCGGCGCCGAGATCATCCTGTCGAATACGTACCACCTGTTCCTCCGGCCCGGGCATGAACTGATCCGCGAGTTCGGTGGGCTGCACCGGTTCATGAACTGGCAGAGGCCGGTCCTCACGGACAGCGGCGGGTTCCAGGTCTTCAGCCTGGCCGATCTCCGGAAGGTGACCGACGAGGGCGTGACCTTCCAGTCCCACATTGACGGCGGGGCAAAGCACGTCATCACGCCCGAGTACGCCGTCGAGATCCAGGAAGCGCTCGGCGCGGACATCATCATGGCGTTCGATGAGTGCATTCCGTACCCTGCCACGCGCGACTACGCGCAGGAGTCCCTGGAGCGGACGCACCGGTGGGCGAAGCGCTGCCGCGAGGCGAAGAAGGACACGGGCCAGGCGCTCTTCGGGATCGTGCAGGGCGGCATGTACCCTGATCTCCGGAGGCAATCGGCCGAGGCGCTCGTGGACATCGGGTTCGACGGCTACGCCGTAGGCGGGCTGTCCGTAGGCGAGACCAAGCCCCTGATGTACGAGATGCTCGAGGCGACGGTGCCGCATCTGCCGCAGCACCTGCCCCGCTATCTCATGGGCGTAGGGACGCCGGAGGACCTGGTGGAGGGGGTGGACCGGGGCATCGACATGTTCGACTGCGTGATGCCCACGCGGAACGCCCGGAACGGGACGTTCTTCACCTCCTTCGGCAAGCTGGTGATCCGGAACAGCCGGTACGAGCGGGACAAGGACCCCATCGATCCGGCATGCGGATGCTCCACGTGCAGGGATTTCTCGCGGGCGTATCTTCGGCATCTGTTCAACGCCGGCGAGGTGCTGGCCCTGCGGCTGGGGACCATCCATAACCTGTTCTTCTATCTCAACCTGATGAGGGATATACGGTCGAGCATCGAGCACGGGCAATTCAAGGAGTTCAAGAAGGAGTTCCTGGCGAAGCGCGGGCAGGAAGAGTAACATCATTCAAAGTTCAACGTTCAATGTTCAAGGAGTGCGGCAAGACACGCTTTGAACCTTTAACCGTAAACCTGAAATAATCCATAGGAGGTACCACCATGTTCGTTTCGATAGCACACGCAATGGGCGCCCCGGGCGGCGCGGGTCAGCAGGGCGGGGGCGGCTTCAGCGGTCTTTTCATGATGCTGATCATCTTCGGCATCTTCTACTTCATTCTGATCCGACCCCAGCAGAAGAAGATGAAGGAGCACAAGAAGATGGTGGAACAGCTCAAGAAGGGCGACAAGGTCATCGTCTCCGGCGGCGTGTATGGCACGGTCGTGGGCGTCGGTACGGAGACCCTGAAGGTGGAGATCGCCGACGGGGTCAAGGTAAAGATCGCGCGCAGTTCCGTGGGTACGGTCCTGACCGAGGAAGAAGCGAGCAAAGAGTAGGAGAATCATTCAAGATTCAATATTCAAGATTCAAGACGGTGCAGGGCGGCCGCCTAGTATTGGATATTGATTATTCCCTTGTGAATTTGTTTCTGAGGAGGACGTTCCATGAAATCAAGCATCCAATGGAGACTCGGGCTCATTCTCCTGTCGGTGGTGATCGCGCTGGTCCTGTTTTTGCCGTCTACCCCAGTAGGGGACAAGCTGCCTGACTGGTGGCGCCACAACGTCTCAAAGATCGCCCTCGGGCTCGACCTCAGGGGCGGAAGCCACCTTGTCATGCAGGTGGAAACGGATAAGGCCGTCGAGGCTGCTGTTGACAACATCGTCTCGGATCTGCAGACCACGGCATTGTCCGAGGGGGTCGCGGTCCAGTTCAGCCGGTCAGGCCAGGATATCACGGCGAAGTTCGCCGAGGCGCTCGAGGACAAGGTGGAGACCTTCGTGAAGAAGACCTACGCTGTCCTGGTGCTGAAGGACCGGTCGAAGGGGCAGCTGGTGTACGGCCTCCAGCCGGCCCGCGCCAATGAAATGAAAGAGGATGCTGTCCGGCAGGCAAAGGAACGGACCGAGCGGAGGATCAACAAGTTCGGAGTCGCTGAGCCCAACGTATACAAGCAGGGGGTGGACCAGGTGGTGATCCAGCTTCCGGGCATCAAGAACCCCCAGGAGGCCATCTCATTCATGAAGACCGCCGGCCGGCTTGAGTTCAAGCTGGTCGACACCGAGTCCGATATGACTAAAGCGCTGGCAGGCAAGGTACCCGAAGGCCGCGAGATCCTGTACAGCGAGGGCGTGGGGGAGACCGGCAAAGTGACCCGTCAGCCATACCTCCTTTTCACGCAGACGCTCTTGACCGGCGACCGGCTCAAGGAGGCCAAGGTCAGCATCGACGAGTATGGCAAGCCCGCAATCAGCATTACCTTTGACGGCGACGGCGCGCGGGTGTTCGAACGGATCACCGGCGAGAATATTGATAAGCAGCTGGCCATCGTCCTCGATGGCGTCGTCCATTCCGCGCCGCGGATCAAGGACCGTATTTCCGGGGGCAGCGCCCAGATCACGGGCAACTTCACGCATGACGAGGCGGCGAAGCTCGCCATCGTTCTCCGGGAGTCTCTACCCGCGCCGATGAAGATCGTCCAGAACGTGACCATCGGCCCGTCCCTGGGCCAGGATTCCATCAATAAGGGCGTGCGGGCAGCCGTCATCGGCGGGATCATCGTGGTCGTGTTCATGGTGGTCTATTACGGCCTGTCGGGCCTCATCGCCGATTATGCCATCATCCTCAACATGGTCCTGCTTCTCGGGGCCATGGCTTTCCTGAACGCCACGCTTACGCTGCCGGGCATCGCGGGCATCATCCTGACCATCGGTATGGGCGTGGACACGAACGTCCTGATGTTCGAGCGCATCCGCGAAGAGATCCGCGCCGGGAAACCGCCGCGGCCGGCCATCGACTCGGGGTATGACAAGGCGTTCCTCACTATCCTGGATTCGCATGTGACCACGCTGATCACGGCGGCCATGCTGTTCATGTTCGGCACTGGCCCCATTAAGGGATTCGCCGTGACGCTGTGCCTAGGCATCATGATCAATCTCTACTCGGCGCTGGTGGGCACCAAGGTCATCTTCGATATCATCAACGCCAAGTGGAAGCTGGATAAATTAAGTATTTAGGAATGAAAAATGCGAAATAAAGATAGAACACTTTTGTTTTTCATTTTGATCTTTTAATTTAGCTTTCTCCGGAGGAGACAATGCTGCAGATCCTGCATAAGACCAATATCGATTTCATGGGATGGAAGAAGATCTCATTTGCCGTGATGGCAGTCATGATCGGCCTCGGGCTCATTGCCCTGGTGCAGGTGGGCCGCGGCAAGGCGAACCTGGGCATCGACTTCGTGGGCGGCACCACGGTGCAGCTCAGCTTCAAGGATAAGCTGCCGCTCGACGAGGCCCGCGCGGCACTCGAGAAGGCCGGGTTCGCGGGAGCATCGCTCCAGGAGTTCGCAGAGGGGAACAAAGTCCTGATCCGTCTCAGGGAGCACGAGGGCGTGGCCGAGAAGGTCGTTACCCTATTCAAGCAGGCCTTCCCGAACCGTGCCTTCGAGGTGGACAGCACCACCGAGATCGGGCCGACCATCGGGAAAGACCTTCAGAAGGACGCGCTGCTCGCCATCACCTTCTCGATGATCGCGATCATCATCTACATCGCCATCCGGTTCGAGTTCAAGTTCGGCGTGGCCGCCGCCATCGCGACGATGCACGACGTCCTTGCCGTCCTTGCGGTCTTCTACCTGTTGAACAAGGAGATCAACCTTCTCATCGTAACGGCGCTCCTGACGCTAGCCGGTTATTCGCTCACGGACACGGTCGTGGTCTTTGACCGGATCCGCGAGAATCTCAAGCGCGCCAAACGGGAGCCACTCGGGACGCTGGTGAACAACAGCATAAACGAGGTGCTGTCCCGGACCATCATCACCTCGCTCACCGTGGTGCTCGTGCTCGTCCCGCTGGTTTTCTTCGGCGGCGAAGTGCTGCACGACTTCTCGCTGGCGCTCCTGATCGGTGTGGGGTTCGGCTCGTACTCGTCGATCTTCGTGGCAAGCCCCCTCCTGGTGACGTGGCATGTGAGAACCGGCGGGAGCCTGATCAAGAAGAAATAATCATCTTCGAAGGGAAACCGATTATCGAATCCCCTCCCGTCATGGGCGGGGATTCTTGTTTCGAGAACATGAAAAAGCAGAGCATGAAAAGGACCATCCGCATCGCCGGAAGCGACGCTGTGCCGCTCGGACAGTCCGATCCGGTCCAGCTCGCCTGCGGGACCGCGGGCTGCAGCTCGAACTGTTGCGCGAACGGGCCGCACATCATCCTGAACCCCTACGAGATCGCGCTCATCTGCAAGGCTGCCGGTATGTCCTACGAGGACCTGCTCGATATCGTTGAGACGGACCGGGTGAACGGCTTTCCGCTGGTCATGCTGCCGCGGGATCCGGCCTGTCATTTCTGGACGGAAACGGGTTGCCGCATCTACGAGGCCCGTCCGCTCGCCTGCAGGCTCTTCCCGCTTGGCAGGGTGTTCGAGAACGGCCATTCTTTTATTGTCCTCCCTGATCGCAACCGGTGCACCGGTCTGGTCCCGGCGCCGGCCCGAATGCTCGTCGACTATCTCCGGGAACAGGATACGGAAATGCAGGTCAGTATGGCCGACGCGTGGATCGAATTTGTCACCGACATGGAACGCCTGCACCTTCCCGACCAGCCCGTCACGTCCGTCGCCTTCCATATGCTGGTGTACAGTCCGGACACGCCGCCGACATCGGATCCATCGCATTCCCCTGCGATCCCCGAAGAACGCTTTCTCCTCCGTCTCGCCACCGCACGCCAGAAACTTCCTCAGTTTCTGAAAACGCGTTAAGCAGGGCTGCTCCTCCTGCTTTCCCTGTGCAGATAATATGCGCTTTTATCGGGAGTTGTCCTTGCACACCTCAAGAACTTCTATTGACATGCTGTGTGCACGGCTATAATATAGCAACATGTTCGCTCGCCGCTTACGAGGGGCATTCATGGTGCCTGCAGGAGGACCGGCGGCCATTGCCGTGCTTCTCCTTGTTCTTGCCGGCTGTGCTACGGTCCCCGCCCCGATCATTGTCACCGTGGACCCGGCATCGGTGCCCAAGCCTCCTCCCGTCAAGAAACAGCTTCCCGATATCGGAGGCCCTCACGAGGGCTTCAGCCTCGCCATGGAAGCGTTCAAGGTCGGCGACCTGGAGACCGCCGGGCTCTTCGCCGAAAGCGTCATGGAGCGCTATCCTAAGACCCCCTGGCAGAAACGGTCGCTATTCCTCCTGGGCAGGACACTCATTGGACGGGACATGACCGCTGAGGCCGAACAGGCTTTGCTCCGCGTTCCTGTCGAGTATCCCGACCTTGCCGATTATGCCCTGTTCTCTCTTGCCGAATACCGCTACATGAAGAAGGCCTATCCCGAAGCAGTCGGCCTGTTCGAACGTCTGGTCAGCAATTATCCTTCCAGCGCTCTCATCACCCGCGCGTCGCTCCTTAAGGCGCAGGCGCTGTTCGATGGAGGATCGTTCCGCGATGCCGCAGCCGTCTTTGAGAAGGCGCTACAGGACCGTCCCCGGTCTGAACAGGCTTCTGACGCGGCACTTGGCATGGGCAGGGCGCTTGCCGCGGCCGGCGACCTGCCGGCGGCAGCGCGGGCATATCTTGGCGCGAGCATCCGGTATCCCGGGAACGGGAATGACGCAGACGTGGAACTGGCCCTTGCGTCCCTCAAGCAGCGAGGCGCAGACATCCCGAAGCTCACCGCCGACGAACTGTACGAGCGGGGAAGGAACCTCTTCCGGACCCTGCAGTATGACAGGGCCGTCGTAGACTTCCGCGCCGCTCTCGACGCTGATCCGTCCCATCATCAGAAGGCCGACATGCTGCTCCGGAGCGGCATAGCCCTCTTTAATATAGGAAAACGTCCCGAGGCCGCGTCGACGCTGGAACGCTTGCTCGAGGCGAAGCTTCCGGACTGCCGGTGCGCTGAAGCGCTCAACTGGCTGGGCAAGTCCTACAGCAGGCTCGGGTTGCGGGAAGAGGCCGTTGAGACCTATCTCAAGCTCGTCCGGATGTATCCGGAAAGCGACTGGGCGGACGACGCGCTCTATCTCACCGGCAATGTGTACCGCGACGCCAATGACATGAAGAAGGCGCTCAAGTACTATCGCCGGCTTACGGAGGAATATCCGGACAGCTCTCTGGCGGATAGCGCCATCTGGTGGCAGGGCTGGGCGTACTACATCGCCGGCGGCTTCCCCAAGGCCGTACAGGCGCTCCAGGAACTGGTCAGCAAATATCCGCGGTCGTTCCTGGTGAACCAGGCGCTGTACTGGCAGGGAAGGGCCGTTGAAAGGATGGACGGCCGTGAGAAGGCCCTGCAGTATTATCGCCGCATTGTGGGCCGCGGCCCCTATACCTACTATGGATATCGTGCTGTGGAACGGCTTGGCAGCAGCGACCTGACCGCGGCCGACGCGCAGCTGGTGGGCGAAGTCGTCCCCGAGGACAGCGACCTGCTGCCGGAGGAGGATCCGGGCCTTGCTGACCTGGACGGGCCCCCGGTCTGGACCGACGAGGCGATCGCCGCACTGTCCAACTATCCCGCCTACCGGAAGACGCTGGAGCTCATGTATCTCGGCATGAAGAAGGATGCCGCCGCAGAGCTCTGGTCGCTCAAGGACCTGATGCCGAAGCGGTATGGCGCGTTGATCGGCCTGAGCAAGGCCTTCTTTGAACTGGGCGATTTTTACAGCTCGCTCATTGTCGTGCTGCGAAACTTCGATCGCCAGCTTGAGCGGCCATCGCCCCGGCTGCCGGCGGACCTCTGGCTCCTCGCCTATCCCCAGGGCTACTGGCAGAGCATCGTAGCCGCGGCGCGCCGCAACGGGCTGGACCCGTATTTTGTGGCCGCCATCATCCGCGAAGAAAGCCAGTTCCGTCCCGAGGCAATTTCGCCGGCCGGCGCACGGGGGGTGATGCAGGTAATGCCGGCAACGGGAGAATGGATCGCGCGGATGACCGGCATCCGGGATTTCGACCGGGCGAAGCTCTTTGACGCTGACTTGAACATAACCATCGGGGCCTGGTACCTGAGCCATCTGATGAAGCGGTTCCGGAACGACCTGGTGCTCGTGAGTGCAGCGTACAACGCAGGGCCTGAGGCTGTGGCAGGCTGGACCGAACGGAACAGCGTTGCATCGGACACCGAGGTGTTCGTGGAGACCATCCCGTTCATGGAGACCCGGGGATATGTGAAGAAGGTGCTCAGAAACTACGCGGAGTACCAGCGGATCTACGGCAAGACCGACCTCGTGTCACCACTGCGGCCACAGGTCCCGATGGACCCTGGGGGGTCAGCCACGGCGGAGACGCGGTTGTGCAGATCAAAAACGGATCCCTGTCCCTGATTGTGGGAAGCGAGCGGAGGCATGGTGAAAGAGCTGGGTTCGCGGTTCGCTGAGGTTGAACGAAGAGTGCGCGCGCTGGTGGCGGAGAACCAGGGTCTCCTTGCACGGGTGCGCGAGCTGGAGGAAGAACGGGGCAGGCTGGGAGAAGCGGCGCGGGATTCCGATGCCCTCCGTGCCAACAAATCGCAGGTGCAGGACCGGCTGAAACGGCTCCTGCGTCTCCTGGAGACGATCGAAGTGCGAGAAGAGGAACGGGAAGGACCCGAAAGGTCACCGGCACGGGAAGAGCACGCGGATGGTGACAAGGTCTGAAATTATCCGATGCGGGGAAGGCATTAAGCCTTCAAGCAGCTAAACTCCCTGCTTGTCTCGGATCTCGGAGAGAACGATCGGTATGGCGAAACTGCCTTGAGGCGTCATGGTCCCTGCAGTTTGCTGCAGGGTTTTCAATTGCCTTCGAGACAAGAGCATTCAACCGGCAAGATCGTATCTGCACGGAACAGCGTTAGACTGTTGTTCGACCTATCACCGCTGGCCAGGACAGATAGGGCATTGGTATGACCGTCAACGAGAATTTCTATCATACGATCCTGGACAACCTTTATGACGGCGTGTATTTTGTCGACCGCGACCGGAAGATCACCTACTGGAACAAGGGAGCCGAGCGGATCACCGGGTACAGCGCCGGTGAGGTCGTCGGCAACCGGTGTTTCGATAACATTCTCATGCACGTTGACAGCCGCGGCACGCTCCTGTGCCAGGACCTGTGCCCGCTTGCCGCGACACTTCGGGACGGCAGCGAGCGCACTGCCGATGTCTATCTCCAGCATAAGGACGGCCACCGCGTATCTGTCAACATCCGGATCAACCCGCTCCGGGATGACCGCGGCGAGGTCGTGGGGGCGGTCGAGATCTTCACCGACAATTCCCAGAAGCTGTCTGCTATCGCCCGGATGGAAGCGTTCGAGAAATTGGCCTATTTCGATCCCCTGACAGGCACCGCGAACCGCCGGTTCGCTGAGATCACCCTGCACGCCCGCTACGAGGAGTTCAAGCGGTATGGATGGCCCTTTGGCCTTGTCTTCATCGACATCGACCGGTTCAAATGCATCAATGACGAGTACGGCCATCCCACGGGCGACGGGGTCCTGAAGATGGTGGCGAAAACGCTGATGAACAGCGCGCGCTCCTTCGATGTGGTCGCCCGGTGGGGAGGCGACGAGTTCATCGTGGTGATCACGAATGTCGACCGCGAACAGCTCGTTGCCATCGCCAACCGCTTTCACACCCTCGTGGAGCAGTCTAGCCGCGCCGCCGGCCCGGTCCCGCAGGTCACGATCTCCGTCGGAGCGACCCTCTGCAGCAGCGACGACTCCGAGGAGACGCTCCTGGAACGCGCTGACCGGTTCATGTACGAGAGTAAGAACGCGGGCAAGAACCGCGTTACTGCAGACGCGTAACGTCGTCCTTTCCTGCTACTGCGCTTTCCAGCCTCCTCACGCTCGCCATTGTTCGAGGCGCTGACAGGGCGGCCTCCGGTTGCAAACACCCGGCAAGTATGTTAGTATTTCAACCCTTGGAGGGAGTATGATCGGTTTTTTTCTGCGGTGGTCCATCAACCTGCTTGCGCTCATGATCGCTACGAGGCTCGTCGACGGTATCAGGGTCGAGAGCATCGGCATGGGCATCCTTGCGGCCGGCATTCTGGGTGTCGTGAACGCGGTCATCCGGCCGGTGGCGCTGCTTTTGACGCTTCCAATCAATCTGGTGACCCTCGGGCTTTTCACCCTCGTGATCAATGCCATGATGCTCGAGCTCGTGGCGTACCTGGTCCCCGGGTTCGTCATCGAGACGTTCCGAGCGGCGTTCTGGGGCGCGCTCATCATCAGCATTGTCAGCTGGCTCTTGAACATCTTCGTCAGCGGGGACGGCAGGATGGTCTATATCAAGACGAGCCGGAAGGGCGGGGACGGACAGTGACGGCGGCGGGGGCTGACGCATGACCCATATGCACATTCCCGACGGGATCCTGCCTGTCTGGATCTGGGTGTCGGGATTCCTTGCCATGGCCGCGGTCCTTGCAATCTGCCTCTACCGGCTTCGCGGCATGGACCGGAAGAAGAAGATCCCGCTGCTTGGCGTCCTGTCGGCGGTCATGCTCGTCGCTATGAGCCTTGAGATTCTCCCCATCGCCTACCACCTGAACCTGTCCGTTGCCGCCGGCATCCTGCTGGGGCCCTCACTGGGATTCATTGCTGCATTCATCGTGAACAGTATGCTGGCGCTTCTGGGCCACGGGGGCATCACTGTCATGGGTTTGAACACCCTTCTTCTGGGCGCTGAGGCAATGCTCGGCCATACGCTGTTCTATCTCTTGACGGACCGGCTTCCCACCTACTGGCGGGCGGCCATTGCCACCCTGCTCACGCTCTTTCTCGTTTCGCTTTGCCTCATCGGGATCGTTGCCATGTCCCATGCGGACAGCGACCAGTTCCTCCATCATCACGACCGGCAGGGTGGTGATCACGGCCAGGAAGCCGCCCCTGCGTCGGTCTCCACCTTCGCGGTCATGGTCCTGTCCCTCGGCTTGATCGGGTGGGTCATCGAGGCTGCCATAACCGGAGCCGTCATCCGGTTCATCTTCCAGGTGAAGCCCGACCTGCTCAGCCATGTTCTGCACAAGGACACCTGCCGGAGCGGACATCAGGAGTACAAGCCATGATCGATGTTGCCCGGCTAGATTACTGGGCGGCAAACGGTTCCAGTCCTTTTCACCGGGCGTCGGTCCTGTCGAAGCTCCTGTTCCTGCTCTGTGTTGTCACGGCATCGTTGGTGACGAAGGATCCCGTGCCGCTGGCAGCCGCGTATTCGCTGCTGATCGTCCTCGCTGCCGCGAGCGGCCTCCCGTGGATGGCCGTCGGTTTCCTGTCGCTGTACGCAGCGGTCTTTGCCCTGCTCTACGCCATCAGTCTCCGGGGCGGCATGTGGACCTATGCCCTGCTGCTGCTCAAGGCAGTCACGCCGGCCTACGCTGTGGGGATGCTGGTCGCGAGCACCCCCTATCCCAGGATATTCTCGTTCCTGAGCACGTTCCTTCCCGAGATCCTGGCGGCCGGTCTTTTCATGACCTACCGGACGCTCTTCATCCTGCTGGACATGATGGACAACTTCGGCACGGCGATCCGGCTCCGGGGCGGCTTCTCTCCAGGGCACCTGGTGAAGAACGGGTCAAACATCGCCAAGGGCATCGGCACGCTCCTGGTCCGCGCCGTGGAGCGGTCCCAGCGCCTCTATGCCGTCATGGCGGTGCGGGGGTATAACGGCAGCATGGCCGAGAAGACGATCGGAAAGTTCGGCAGCAGTGACTGGTTGCCGCTGGGGGCCGGGATGAGCATCCTGGCGCTGGCGCTGTTCTGGATATAAGGTGATGCGCTACGCATCCCCCGCTCAATGCAAGACGACCACGAACGACCATGATCAAACTGCACAATACGACTGAGAACATCGTCACCGTCAGCTGTCTTAAGCATACCTACCCCGACACCACGGAGGTCCACATCTGCGGGCTGGATTTCCTGGTCAACCGCGGCGAGCGGATCGTGGTGCTCGGTGGAAATGGTTCCGGCAAGACGACGCTCCTGTATCATATTTTGGGACTGCTCAAGCCCGATGAGGGCAGGGTGACGGTCTTCGGCGTGAATCCCGCGACCGGCTATAATGACATCAGGGAGCGCATCGGCGTGCTTCTGCAGAATGTGGAAGAGCAGATCCTCTCGCCCACGGTCTGGGAGGACATCGCGTTCTCTCCCCGGAACTATGGATACAGCAGGGAGGACACGGCCCGGATGGTGGACGCGGTCATGGCAGAGCTCGGCATTGCCCGGCTGCGGGACAAGATCTGCCACTATCTGTCAGGCGGTGAGAAGCGGAAGGTCGCCCTGGCAGGTGCCCTGGTCCTGCGGCCCGAGCTCCTGATCCTCGACGAGCCCTTCGAGGGCCTGGACAGCAGGTCCCGTGCAGAGCTCGTGGACCTCCTGAACCGGCGCAACCGCGACGGGATGAGCCTCATCATGTCCACACACGACCTGAACCTTGTAGGGAGCCTCGCCGACCGTGTCTATGTCCTCGCCCGGGGGGAGGGCGTCGTCGCCGCCGGCACGCCTGTCGAGATCTTCACGCACGCCGATGCGCTCAAACGGTCCAACATCGATCCGCCGGTCCTGACGGAGCTTTTCAACAGGCTCCGAGAACAGGGCATGGGCCTGAAGATGCCGGTCAATGTGGACCAGGCTGTTGCCGATCTGATCCGTTTGTTCAAAACATGATATACTATCCCGAAGTATTCAGCATCACGAAGGAGGCATCATGCCGATAAGGAGAAGGGACCACGCACCACTATCGGACGCGGAGCAGGGGACCAACAAGGCCCGCATCATAGTTCTCGTGGCGCTCGTGCTGGTAGCGGCCATCGCCGCGGGCTCGATGGGGGCCTACTCCGCCTTCCGCAGCGACGGGCATGGCATAGCCCTGTCGCTGCTGTTCTTCCTGGTCGTGCCGATACTGGCCTATGTCCTGTTCCGGACCATGATCGCGCCCTACTACCGGAGGCTGGAGGACGCAAACCTCGAGCTTCATATCAAGCAGGAAGAGATTCTGGACATGAAGGACGACCTGTTCATCAAGTTCCTGGGGATCCACGATGCGAACTATGCGGCGAACTCCCCGCGACTGTTCCCGGAGCGGCTCAAGGACGTCGCCGATGTCACGGCACGGGTCATGGAGGCCGAGGTCTGCCTCATCTACCGGTATGACCGGAAGAAGGATGAACTGGTGCTGGCCGCGACCAATGGCTACCGCCAGGAGGCTGTCGGCATGGTGCGGATTCCTGTCGGGCAGGGTATCGAGGGAGTGGTGGCACGCAGGGTCGAGCCGGTCATGCTCAAGGACTTTACCAAGGACAGCAGGTTCAGGGAGGCGCCCGGTCTGGCGCTGTCAAGCTATTCGTCGCTCTACTGTCTCCCGCTCTATGTGTATTCCAGCGGCGCCCTCATGGGCGCCATCGAGCTGCTGTACGCGAGCGCAAAGACCTTCACCGATGAGGAGATCAATTTTTTTACGACCCTCGCGGGCATCCTATCCAACACCATGCAGAACGAAATGCTTCAGACCGAGCTCCGCAAAATGAACATGGAGCTGGAGCAATGGGTCACCGAGAAGACCGAGGAACTCCGGTCCTCGGAGGAGCGGTACCGGACACTCGTGGAAAACGCGAACGAGGCAATCTTCGTGCTGTCCGAGTCAGGGGACATCGTGTTCGCCAATGAACATGCGGTGCGGCTGTCGGGGTACGGTAAATTCGACCTTGTACACAAGAATCTGGCCGAGCTCCTGGCCGACGCGTCCGCGGTCCAGGGCATGCTCACCGAGACGGTCCAGGGCGGTCAGTCGCTCCGGAACGCCGGATTGATGCGCCACGACGGCGCCGTGGTCCCCGTCGAGGTGAGCTGCGTCGGCCTTACCCTCATAGGCAGGCGCTTCGTCCAGGCGGTCGCGCGCGACATGTCCGCTTACGTCCGGCTGGAGCAGCGGCTTGCGGAGAAGGAACGGGAGATCGCCGAGCTGCGTGCGCGTCTCAAATAACTGCCAGCGGTCTGCTCGCGCATCGCCGTGATGACAAAAAAGCGGCCCCGGACTATTCCGGGGCCGCTGCTGTTTGCTGAATCTTTCTGCAGGTGCCTGCTACTTCGCCTTCACCTCGATGTCCGTGGCGCGCGATTCATACTTCACCGTGACCTTGGCGCCGACTTTCAGGTCGCCCTTGATCTTCGTATTGGCGTCCTTTACCAGTTCGAACTTTTCGCCTTTTTTGTCCACGACAATGACATTTTCCTTCACTTCCAGGACCTTGCCGGTAAACTGATAGGTCTTGCCGGCGGCGAACGCCACCACCGCGACCAGCACCAGCGCCACAATCAGGACTGCGGACTTCTTCATGGTGATACCTCCTTCGAGAATTGAAATAATGGAAAAACTATAGCCAAGCAATTGCGTTCTGTCAAGGCGTACGGCAGGTGTTATCGCCGCTTACTGCTGCCGCCCAGGATCGAGCCGAGCACACCACGGATGATCTGCCGGCCGATCTGGCTGCCGATGGCGTGGGCGGCGCTTTTGGCCGCGGCGGAGAGAAGGTCCCCGGCCTGGGAGCGGGGTTCGGCCGAGCGCTTCTGGGGGACGGGCTCTTGCGGCGCCTGTTCGGCCCGGGCTTTAAGTTTTTCGTAGGCCGACTCCCGGTCCACGGTCTTTTCATAGTGGCCGTAAATGGGGGATCCTTTAATGATCTTGCCCCGTTCCTCGGGAGCAAGGGGAGTGAGGCGGCTGTGCGGCGGATAGATATAAGCCCGCTCCACCTTTGTGGGCGCGCCCTTTTCGTCCAGAACCGAGACCAGGGCCTCCCCCACCTCAAGCTCGGTGATGGCCTTGGCCACGTTCAGCTTGGGGCTGGCGCGGAAGGTGTCGGCGGCCGCTTTGACATTCTTCTGATCCTTGGGCGTGAAGGCGCGGAGCGCATGCTGGACCCGGTTGCCGAGCTGGCCCAGCACCGTTTCGGGCAGGTCCAGGGGATTCTGGGTGATGAAATAAACCCCTACCCCTTTGGAACGGATGAGGCGAACGACCTGCTCGATCTTCTCCACCAGGATCTTGGGGGCGTCGTCGAAGAGCAGATGGGCCTCGTCGAAAAAGAAGACCAGCTTGGGCTTCTCCGGGTCCCCCACTTCGGGAAGGGTCTCGAAGATTTCGGAGAGCATCCAGAGCAGAAAGGTGGCATAGAGCTTGG
>JAAXXJ010000324.1 GCA_013334545.1 Nitrospirota bacterium
ATACCCTGCACTTCAACCGGAGATACCGCACGGTTGGCCATCTTTTCCAGGGACGCTACAAGGCCATCCTGTGCGACCGCGAGGCGTATCTTCTTGGTCTTGTTCAGTACATTCATCGCAACCCCCTCCGGGCAAAGATCGCGGACAGGCTCGATGCCTACCCCTGGAGCAGCCACCATGCCTACACCGGCAAGAACAATCCCCATGGCCTGGTAGATGCCGACCAGGTGCTCCGGATGTTCTCTGAAAACGGAACCCGGGCGAGAAGGAAATACCGGGAGTTCATGGCGGAGAAGGACGGATACGGCAAGACCGATGTCTATGCGGCTATCGATCAGCGGCTGAAGGGCGATGACGAGTTCGTAGACCGTGTTCTCCAGCAGCATGAGAAGGAAACGGTAAGGCCGTGGCAACGCAGGCCTGCCTTGGATGCCATTGTCGCTGCAATCGAAAAGCGGCATGAGGTGACCTTCGCCGATCTCAGATCATCCGTGAAGAGCCGGCCGGTCTCCCGGGCAAGGAAGGTCTTCAGTATCCTCGCGCACGACAGGGGCTATAAGGCGGTTGAAATAGGTCGGTATCTTGATAAGGATCCGTCGAAGGTGACAACCTACCTGC
Source organism: Nitrospirota bacterium (assembly GCA_013334545.1). Lineage (GTDB taxonomy): Bacteria > Nitrospirota > UBA9217 > UBA9217 > UBA9217 > JAAXXJ01. The sequence goes on from JAAXXJ010000324.1 coordinate 619, forward strand.
GGGAACGGGGAGACGCGGATCGGGATGTGAAAGAGGCGGGCCGGTTGCTGGATAAGTAGTATTTGTCAAGATATCATGTCTGACCCCTATACCCCGATCGCATCCAGGAGCGAGCGCATTCCCCGTTAGCTTGCTAGGGATTAGCGAGCGATTAGGATAAACAATCTTCCTTGAGGATCGAAGATTCCCTGCAGCTCTCAGCAGGGAGCTTCAATCCCCCTGGGGACGCCAATCCAAGACAAGGAGCTGCAGTAGATGCCGCGGCTCCTATTATTCTTATTCCTCCCCAAAACCGTCCTTTCCGGACCACCCTGAAAATGCTCCAGCAGGCTTCTTCCCACCGTCTTCCCACCGTCTTGATTAACTTCCAGATTAATGCTACTCTAATTTGCAGTTTGCACTGAGTGTCCCGTCACTGCTAGGAGAGAAGGAACATGACGGCCATGGCACGAGAAACGCGAACCATTCTGCTCGTCGACAACAGAGCCGCCTCACTGTTTTACTGGAGCATGCTGCTGAAGCGGCTCGAGTACAAGGTCGTGAGCAAGCGGAGCGCCGAAGAGGCATTGAAGGCGCTCGGGGACTCGCGGCCGACGGTCGTGCTGACCGATGTCGCCCTTCCCGGCATGGACGGTGTCGCCCTGCTGAAAGTGATCAAGGATGATCCGCGGTACCGGGACATCCCGGTGGTCATGCTCGCCTCCACGGACGACGCGGCAACGAAGGATGCCTGCGCGCGCCTGGGGTGCACTGCCTGGTTCCCGAAGGACGTGGAGCCCGATGACCTGTACCAGAAACTCCAGTCACTCATCGAGGCTACGCCGCGGTCGCACATCCGGCTGAACACCTCGGTGAAGGTGATCGTGGGGGACGGTACGACGATAGGCGGCTCAGTGCGGACCGAGTTCGCCTCTGCCATCTCCGAGGGAGGCCTTTACGTGCGGACACGGTACCCGCAGCCGCAGAACGCGCTCACACCGGTCCGGATCCTTCTTAACGGCAACGAGGTCCGGGCAAAGGCCGTGGTCCTGTACAGCTATGCAAGGAACGAAGGCCCTTATAAGGAGCCAGGCATGGGTGTCAAGTTCGTCGAGATCTCCGACCAGGACCGGCGCCTCATCCGGCAGTTCATCAAGGAACAGCTCACGCGGGACATCGTACATTGATCCCTGGCAGATTCCCTTCCGTCCTCCTGCTTGCAATTTCTCACGACCCTCTCTATAATGACACGCTGGCGCGCCGATCGCGCTGCAGGTGAACGCATGTTCCTTATCGATGTCCTGAAAAAGACCTGGATGATCGTCGTCGAGATCCTTTTCTCCTTCCGGAGGAACAACGACCTCGCGGCGGCCTCGTCGCTTGCCTTCTCGGCCATGCTCGCGATCATCCCTGCGCTCTTCCTTCTCACTGCTTTGCTTGGCGTGGCGATCGGCTCCTCCCAGGAGGCGTTCCGCAAGGTCCAGGAAATGGCCACACAGGTCATTCCGAGCTACAGCCAGGAGATCGTGAAGGAGGTCCAATACATTACCCAGCACATCCGGACCTTCGGCGCGTTGAACTTCCTGGTCTTTCTCTTCGCCGTGACCCCCCTGGTGTCCGACATGCGGAGCGCCCTCGCTGCGATCTTCCGAAGCCATGCCGGCAGGCCGTACTTGCTCGAAAAGCTCATCGACCTGGCCCTCACCGTCGTCTTCCTGCTGGGGATCACGACCATCGCGGCGGCCGGCGTCGTATTGACGTTCGCAGAAAAATGGCTCCGCATCCCGGAACTGCCGACCTACCTCAGCGGCGTCGTGCAGTACGTGTTCATTGCGCTTGCCTTCTTCCTGCTTTACCTGGCATTCTCGCGGAAATTCCGACCGACGAACCTTGCGGCCGGGGCGCTTGCGGGCGGGGCCCTTTGGTATCTCATGGGTCCGCTGTTCTACATGTTCCTGGCCTATAACCCCGGCTACGGGCTTGCCTTCGGGTCCTTCAAGTCGCTCTTCGTAGTCATTATCTGGATCTATTATTCTCTCGTCGTATTCCTGCTCGGTGCGGAGATAGCCGCAGCCCTGGAGCGGCGGGAGACGGTCTTCCTCAAGCGCCTGATGGCGGGGAAGAAGGGCCTCCCGGCAGCGGTCGCGGATCGTTTCATTATGCGGTATGCTCCAGGGGAGGCGATCTTCGCCGAGGGCGACGCGGGCGATCAGATGTTCTCCGTGCTGAAAGGGACCATCGCCATACGCAAGGGAGGGCGTGAGCTTTTCAGGATCGGTGCAGGCCAATATTTCGGCGTGCTATCCTTCCTGCTTGCGACACCGAGGATCGCCGCGGCCGTTGCCGTGGAGGATGCGGAGCTGGTCACGATCAATCGGCAGAACATCACCAACCTGATGAACGAGTCGCCGGAGTTCATCCTCTCCATGCTGCGGGAGATGGCGCTGCGCCTGCGGGAGACGAACAAGCTGTTCGAATAAGAAACGGGGCAGCGGTCAGGGGAATAAGAAGAACCGACAAGGGGACAAGGAGATTGGCGTCAGACGCGGGGACAAGTAGACACGGGGAATACGATCGATCAGAGAGCGTGCGGGCCGCCGGCTGTCAGGCCCTGTCTGTCCTGTTCGTACAGGGCCAGGAGGGGCTTCAGGTCGAGATGAAGCAGGTCGGCGTAGATCTTCAGATAGCCTTTCCCATACACGCGGGGGATGTTCTGGAACCGGCCTTCCTCCATGGCGCAGAGATAGCGGGAGCTGATGCAGGTCTTTTTGGCAATATCGCCGATCTCAAGGCCGATAGCCACCCGCTGTTCCCGCAAGATCCTGCCGATGTCCTTCATGTCTACCCTCCGGTTGCGTTCCCAGGGAATTCCTGGCAGTGCGTGGATCAGGGCTTTCAATTCGCTGATGTAACGAAGCTGTATCATGAGTAAGATAGAAAATCAACGTAAAATTTTAATGGATCAAGTACAGTTTGAGTGGGTAAAAATGAGAGGATAAACTCACATTACCCGCTCTGGCTAAGTGTTTTATTCTTGTCTTCGTTTAGAAAAACGTGCTATGAA
>JAAXXJ010000325.1 GCA_013334545.1 Nitrospirota bacterium
TCTCATACGAAAACTGATCGAAGAGGCCCTCTTTGAGGACATCGGGCCGGGGGACATCACCTCGGAGGCGGTGATCCCGGAGGAGGCCTCGGCCACGGCCGAGATCATCGCGAAACAGGACCTGGTGCTGGCCGGCATCCTCATTGCCCGCGAGGTCTTCCGGAAGCTCGATCCCTGGGTCCAGTTCACGCCGCTCGCCCACGATGGGAGCCGGGTGCAGTCCGGGTCCCTCATCGCCCAGGTCCAGGGAAAAACGCGGGCGCTTTTGGCGGGTGAGCGTGTCGCCCTGAACGTGATGCAACATCTTTCCGGCATCGCAACGCATACGGCAAGGTTCGTCGAAGTCCTGAAGGGTTCCCGTGCCGAGATTTTGGACACCCGAAAGACCCTCCCCGGGCTGAGGGCGCTGGAAAAATACGCGGTGCGCATGGGGGGCGGCAGAAACCATCGCTTCGGGTTGTACGACGGCATACTGGTCAAGGACAACCATATTGCGGCGGCCGGCGGCATCATCAAGGCCATGGCCGACATACGGAAGAAGGTTCATCCGCTCCTGAAGATCGAAGTTGAGGTGAAGACATTGGACGAGGTCCGCGAGGCCCTGGCGGCGGGTGCCACGATGCTCCTGCTCGATAATATGCCGCTGAATCTCATGAAACAGGCGGTGGCCATCGTGGGGGGCCGCGTTCTAGTGGAAGCATCGGGCAACGTCACCCTCGATACGGTGAAGGAGATCGGGGAGACCGGAGTCGATTTCATTTCGTCCGGAAGCCTGACCCACTCCGCCCCTGCCGCTGATATCAGCATGAAAATAAAATAAAGGATCATGAGGACCGTCATTGCGGTCATGATGCTGTCCGGCCATGGGCTCAATCCGGGAGCGCGCATTCCCCGCAGCTTGCTGCCGGGAGTTTCACTACGATGAACAAAGACGATATCCTTCTCTTGCTTCGCACCTCCCGGTCCGGATTCGTGTCCGGCGCGGACCTGGCAGCATCGATGGGCGTATCCCGCACCGCGGTCTGGAAGCATATCAAGGCCCTTGAACGAGAAGGATATCGTATTGAAGCCATCCCTTCAAAGGGGTACCGCCTGACAACAACACCCGATGTCATCGTCGTCAGCGACGTGAAGCGGGGACTGAGGACCAAGACCGTCGGCAGGGAGATCGTTCATCATACCGTGATCGGTTCGACGAACACCCTTGCCATGGAACTTGCGCAGAAAGACGCCACGGACGGGACGGTCGTGATCACCGAGATCCAGACCGGGGGAAAAGGCAGGCTGGGCCGGACGTGGATATCGCCGCGGGGCAATCTATACCTGAGTGTCATTCTTCGGCCAGCAGTTCCCGTACACAAGGCGCCGCTCATAACGCTCATGGGAGCGGTGGCCCTTGCCGCCACGGTCCGGGAGCATCTTAAAGTACCCGCAGGGATCAAGTGGCCGAACGATGTCCTGGTATCCGGAAAAAAGGTCGGTGGCCTGCTTACCGAGATGAGCGCCGAGCCGGACCGGATCAGGCACATTGTGCTTGGCATCGGCGTGAATGTGAACATGGATGCACGGGAGCTGCCGCCTGATGTGCGGAGAGCGGCAACGACCCTTGCCGCCGAAACGGGTGCTCCCATTGACCGGACCTCTTTTGTAAAGGAGTTGTTGGCCGCGCTTGACAACTGGTATCAGCGCTTCCTCCAGGACGATTCCGAAGTGCTTAAGGCGTGGGAGGGACTGAACGTCACCCTCGGGAACCGAGTGACGGTGAGCGGAACGGGGACAAGGCTGGAGGGGCTTGCCTGCGGCGTGGACGCAGAGGGCCGGCTCATCGTGGAGCTTAACGATGGTAGGCGACAACCGGTCGCAGCGGGGGATGTGACGATCCTGAAAACAGAGGGTCCCGGGTCCGGCAGCAAGGGTCCAGGATAAGACAAACCGGCCTCACCCGTGGTCCTGGCCCCTTGACCCTGATCGCTTTGGAGGGAAGATGCTTCTTGCCATCGATATAGGCAACTCGAACGTAGTGTTCGGCGTGTTTGACGGGAAACGGCTGCGGGAGAGCTGGCGCATCGGGACCAAAGCTTCCCTAACGGCGGATGAGTACGCCATGATCATGAAGGATCTGTTCGGATTTGCAGGCATCGAGTTTAAACAGATCGACGGGGTGATCATCTCGAGCGTGGTGCCTCCGCTCCTACCCATCATGAGCGAAATGTGTAGAAAGTACTTCGCGCTCGAGCCCCTGGTGGTGACCAGCGAGACCAGGACGGGGATCACGCTCAAGTACGACAATCCCCGTGAGATCGGTGCGGACCGCATCGTAAACGCAGCGGCGGCATATAAGCTCTTCGGCGGTCCGCTGATCATCGTGGATTTCGGGACGGCTACAACGTTCTGCGCCGTTACGAAGAACGGTGAATACCTGGGCGGCGCCATCACTCCCGGTGTGAAGATATCGGCAGAAGCTCTGTACCAGCGGGCGGCAAAGCTGCCGCGCGTCGAGCTCGTTCGGCCGCGTACGGTCATCGGCCGGGACACGGTCAGCGCTATGCAGGCGGGCATCCTCTTCGGGTATGCAGGGCTCGTGGACGGGATCGTGGACCGGATGAAGAATGAGCTGGGAGCGGACGCGAAGGTGGTCGCCACCGGCGGATTGGCTGAACTGGTCGCGCCCGAAACAAAGACCATCACCGATGTAAGGCCGGACCTTACGCTCCAAGGGCTCCAGCTCTTGTATGAAGGAAACAATTGATATTACAGGGGGCTTTGACGGCGATTGGTTCGCGGCCTGACGGTGAAAACCCGCTGATTTACCCGGCCCTTACCTTGACGGTTGGGGTTTTTTATGATATTTATTGCAATATCATAACTCTGCGGGAGAATCGATGAAAATCCTCGTTGTTGACGATGAAGAGGGCGCTCGTGAGCTTTTTAATACGATCCTGACCGACGAAGGCTACGAGGTCACCCTTGCCGTCAACGGGGAGGACGGCCTCACCCGTTTCAAAGCCGCTCCTTTCGACCTTGTGGTGACGGATATCAAGATGCCAGGGATGGACGGGCTCCAGCTACTTCAGGAGATCCGCAAGACCGGCTCAAAGGCCGACGTCATCATGGTGACCGCCTACGGCGAAGTTGAATCCTACCTCAAAGCCATGAGCCTCGGCGCCGCAGAATACATCAACAAGCCAGTCCGAATCAAGGAGCTCAAACGGATCGTCCACAAGGTCCTAACCGAGCGGAAGGCCAAACCGGGAATCTGATGTCACGTTTACGCAAGGACCCTATCGTCGGCCGCTGGATCATCATTTCCACAGAGCGGCCGAAAAAACCCCAGGACTATCACACCGAAGAGCCCGAAGACGATGTAACGTCTGCGGAGTGCCCCTTTTGCAGCGGCAACGAATCCAAGACCCCGCCCGAGATCGCTTCCTTCCGCGCTGAGAAGACGCAGCCCAACAAAGAGGGCTGGTGGGTCCGCGTCATCCCGAGCAAGTTCCCCGTCCTCCACGTCGAAGGCAGCCTCGAGCGCGAGGGCAGCGGCATCTACGACTGGATGAACGGCATTGGCGCCCACGAGATTATCATCGAGACGCCGGAGCACGCCCAGCGCCTCGAGGACCTGCCGGAAAGCCAGGTGGAGAAGGTTTTATGGTCC
>JAAXXJ010000326.1 GCA_013334545.1 Nitrospirota bacterium
GAAGGCCACGTTCAAGAAGCCGGCCTTTGTCGAAAAGGTCGTGGATTTCGCCACCGATATCCTGATCCACCTCTACGAGCCCATCGTGGCGGACAAGACCCTCGAGGTCATCAGCCTTGCCGACCCAACGGCCTCGGGCGACCTTATCTCCAAGAAGCAGTTCGAGAAGTTCGCGGTGCCATACCTCAAGAAGTTCACCGACTGGGCGAAGTCGAAGGGCGTCCACACTTTGGTCCACATCTGCGGCAACACCACGGACCGGCTGGACCTGTTCCCGATGACCGGCGCCAGCTGTATCAGCCTGGACCATAAGACGGACATCGCCAAGGCCAAGGAGGCGCTTCACGGCAAGATGTGCTTCGGCGGGAACGTGGACCCCGTGAAGGTCATGCTGAACGGCACGGTCCAGGACGTGGAGAACGCTTGCAAGGACATCATCAGGGCCGCCGGCACCGACGGCGGGTTCGTGCTTATGCCAGGGTGCGACATCCCTCCGACCGTTCCGTACGAGAACATCCAGAAGTTCATCCAGGTGGCGCATGAGTGGAAATACTAGAAACATTCAGAACTACCAATGAACACTGAGGTGCGAGAGCAGAACACTATCACTGCAGATCATATCAACGCTGTCCAATCTTAAGAAAAGGAGGTTTTGCGGTTCCAACGCAGTAGTGAGAGGAGGCAACTCCAGTAAGTATTGTGGACGAGTTCAAGAAGCTGTTTTCCCGGGCGCAGACAGCGGCCGGGCAGAGGGAGGAAAGCAAAATGGCTGACAAGAAGATGACCGTGGAAGAAGTGAACGAGTACATGAAGAAGCAGTGCGGCTTCGTGCCGAGGATGTTCCAGATCATCAACACCGTGTCGCCGGAGCCGGGCAGGACCTTCGCCGATTTCTATGCCAGCATCTTCGGCGACGGGGCACTTTCCCGCAAGGTGAAGGAGCTCATGTTCATGTCGGGCGGCGTGGCCTATTGCTCGCCGCGGTGCATCATCCACGTGATCCCCGCGATCAACGCCGGCGCCACGGACGGTGAGATCTTCGAAGCGGCATCGGTCGGCATGATCCTCGGGGGCTTCGTTCCCGGAGGACCGGGCATCCCCTATGCCTTCGAGTACGCGCTCAAGTGCATCGATATCGCCGGCAAGTACCGCAAGGGAGAGAAGTGGGAATATCTCCCGCAGCCCAAGTTCGACCACGGCGTATTCTAACCTGTCTTCAGGGAGGCGTTCTCTTGCCTCCCCCGGACTCATACAACCAATTCATATACGAGAAAACGTTTTTTATCCCTGAGGACACAGAGTTCGCGGAGGAGAACCGCAATGGTTATCTCGGTCTCCTCGGCGACCTCGATGGCTAAATCGACTTGTTGTTCATAAGGAGTCTCCATGTTCAGGTTCTCGAAAGAGCAGAAGGTCTTCAACCTCAACGGCATCAAGGTCGGCGGCCAGGCGGGCGAGAACCCACCGGTGCTGATCGCGTCCATGTTCCACAACAAGGACCGGATCGTCGTTGACCGCAAGGGGAACTTCGACCGGCGAAAGGCCGTGGAGCTCATCCGGAAGCAGGAGGAACTGTCCGCTTCCACGGGCATCCCGTCGCTCGTTGCCATGGTCGCGAACTCGGCCGAGGAGGCCAAGATCTACATCGACTTCTACCGCGAGACGACCACCATGCCTTTCGGCATCGACATGTGGGTAGCCGAGAAACGGGCCGAGGCCACGGAGTACGTGGCAAAACTGGGCCTGCAGGACAAGTTCCTGTACAACAGCATCACACCCTGGGACAAGGACATCAAGGGCCAGGTGCAGAAGCTCAAGGACCTGGGGATCAAGCATGTGGTGGTCCAGGCCTTCGATGACCAGGACCAAACACCGGGCGGACGCCTGAAGTCCCTGGAGAAGCTGCTCGACCAGGGCGCCGGAGACTTCGCCACTGTTATCGTTGATACGTCGGTGATGAACCTTCCCGCCACGTCGTTCTCCCTCATTGCCAACCGGCTGATCAAGGAAAAGCTCGGCCTCCCCTGCGGCGGCGCTTACTCGAACGGCACGCACATGTGGAAGGACGCGAAGACCCTCTGGAGCCTCGACGGCTTCCGGGCCATGGACGCCGTGGTGCAGGGCATGTCGTCGGTGCTCTGGAGCGACTTCAACTTTTACGGCCCCATCGTCACGGCGCCGCGCATCTTCCCTGCCGTGGCGGCTGCCCACATCCTGCTCACGACGCTGCTCTACGACGAGACGAAGCGGATCCCTGACAACCCGAACCTGCCGATCAAGAAGTACTTCGGCGACTTCCTGGGCAAACTGACCGCAGGAGCAGCGAGAAAATGACAAACTCTCATATCGAATGTCGAAATGCGAAATGATCAAGAATGACCATGTTCACGTAATGACAAAACACTATCACCGCGAAGTCGCAAAGGACGCGAAGAAAATCTTATCCCTTGTATTTAAACCTTGGCGACCTTCGCGCCTGGTTCAATGGTCTTGAGATCGGTTTGTTTATGTTAGGATTCCGGTATTCGAGTTTCGATATTGTCCTTAATCTAAGGAGGTTGCATGACAGCAATGAACGCACGAGAACGGGTACTGAAGATGTTCGCCGGCGAGGAGGTCGACCGGCCGCCCTGCTTCAGCGGCATGGGCAACGTGACGACCGAAGGTCTTAAAAAGCTGAACCAGAACTTCGCGGCAACGCATCTTGACGCGAGGATGATGGCCGCTGCCGCGGCGTCGACCTACAAGCTCTTCGGCTTCGAATGCGGCGTAGCGCCTTTCGACCTCTGCATCGAGGCCGAGGCCATGGGGTGCGAGATCAATGTATACGCCCATTCCGAGGACCTGCTGTATCCCACGATCAAGAAGAAGCTGATCCACAACGAGGCGGAGCTTGACATCGCCATCCCGGGCGACCTTACCAAGCGCGGGAGGGTGCCGCTCATGGTGGAGGTCATCAAGCAGCTCAAGAAGGACATCGGCAGCGAGGCGCCCGTGGGCTCCTATGTTCTCGGGCCGTTCACGCTGGCAGGCCAGATCATGGAGCTGAACGACCTCCTGAAGCTGTCCTTCAAGAAGCCGGACAAGATCGGGAAGCTGCTGGACCATATGGCGGGCGTGATCATCCAGGTGGCGCAGGAGTACGAGAAGGCAGGTGTGGACTTCATCACCGTGCGCGAGATGGGGGCGACCTCGGATGTGCTCTCCCCCCGGGTGTTCAAGAGCCTGATCCTGCCGTACCTCAAGAGGATCTTTGAGAAGCTGACCGTGCCGAGCGTGCTCCATATCTGCGGCAAGACGAATGACATCGTCCCGTTCATGGCCGAGAGCGGTGCGAAGGCAATCAGTGTGGACCAGAAGAACGATGTCGCCGAGACGCGCAAGAAGCTCGGCCCCAAGGCGCTGGTCTTCGGGAACTACGACCCGTATAACGTGCTGGTCGCGGGGACGCCGGACCTGGTGCGCCAGACCATCAGGAAGTGCATGGACGACGGCGTAAGCGCGGTCTGGCCCGGCTGCGACATCTGGCCGACGGTGCCGGCCGAGAACTTCAAGACCATGATGGAGGTTGTGACAAATTACCGGAGGTGATCCCTATGGCTACGGAAGAGAAGAAAAAGGAGCTCCTGGAA
>JAAXXJ010000327.1 GCA_013334545.1 Nitrospirota bacterium
CCCCGACCAGCGGTATCAGAGGTGATCCGAGTAATAAGTCCAAACTCACCGACTGGAACAATAACGGTTTAACCGGTATAGAGTCTGCACCTCCGTGGACTTTCTCCCTCCTTGCACCCTATATCACAGCTCCGCTTTTTTCCCGTTCTTTAACCCACGAGAACACAAGGTATTTTATTGATAGATCAACTCAAATTATTCAGGTCTTATCCCAGCATCTTCTCAGTGACCTTTGTAATTTCATTCATTGTCCGTTTTTTCATGAAGTTTTTAAAAGAATGTCAGCATACCCTGTTTCTTCCGCCATTTTTTGCCTGGTAGAGTGCCTCATCGGCATGATGCAGCAGCGTGGAACTATCGCTACCATCCTCCGGGAACGCGGCGATCCCCATGCTGACCGTGACCTTCCCCTGCGGCTGCGTTTCCCTCCCCGGGAAGGGATGAGCGGCGATCTTCTCGCGGATGCTCCCGGCGAGGACAAAAGCCTTTACCTTCGATGTCTCGGGGAGGAGGAGCACAAATTCCTCTCCGCCATAACGCACGGCGATATCCGACTGTCGAATACCGCTGATCAGCAGCTTCGACAGCGCAACGAGAACGGCATCGCCATGAAGATGTCCGTGGGTATCGTTATACTGCTTGAAATAATCTACGTCCAGAAAAACCAGGGAAAAAGTCGTTGGGTAACGCTTGGACCGGAGGATCTCCGCTGCAAGGGTTTCCTGAAAATGACGATGGTTGTATAAGCCGGTGAGGCCGTCGCGTATCGTGAGCTCCTTGAGGGTCATGTTGATGAATTCCAGCTCCTCATTTTTCCGCTTCAGTTTCTCTAACAGGCTCTTGTTCTCCTCGATAAGCCGGATCTTTTCAACTGTCCGGCGCGCCACCGAAGATATGAGCGCAATGTCATCAAAGGGCTTGGCGAGATAGTCATACGCCCCGGCCTGAATGGCGCTGATCGCCGTATCCAGCGTGGCATTGCTGGTAATAATGATAACCTGCGTATCGGGGCTAAGCCGCTTGACCTCCTGCAGAAGCGTTATACCGCTCATGTTCCCCATCCTGATATCGGTGATGATCAGCGGAAAGGGTTCCTTCTTGAAAGCGGCCAATGCTTCTTCGCCACTCGCAGTCAGTGTCACCTCGTAGCCGTCCATGCTCAGTACCTGCTTGAGAACGGACCGCAGACTTTCATCGTCGTCTGCGACAAGGATGCGCAACGGTTTTTTCGAGATATCCCCAGTATTCATAGCACCCGCACTCCTCCCATTATGGCATTTCTCCCGTTCTTCTTCGCCTGCAAAAGAACGTCGCCGACGCATTGCAGCAGGGCCGCCCCCGTTGTGCCGTCCTGAGGGAAGGATACCACACCGATGCTGACAGTAAGCCGGCCCTGTGGTTGTGATTCGCTTTTCGGGAACGGGTAGTTGGCAATGTAGGCCCTTATTTTCTCAGCAGTTCCCAGGGCCTTATCCCCATCGATTTCCGGAAGAAGCACGACAAACTCCTCTCCGCCGTATCGGACGATGACATCCACCTTCCGGAGACCCTGTACGAGAATGGATGCAAGCATGCTGAGAACTTTATCGCCCTCCGCATGTCCATTGGCTTTATTATACGACGCGAAATGATCCACATCTATCAGGAGGAGGGAAAAGGTTCTCCTGAAGCGGGTTGATTGCGCAATCTCCAGCTTGAGCAATTCTTGAAAGAATCTCGCATTGTACAATTCCGTGAGCTCGTCGTAAAGGGAACGCTCCTTGAGAACTGAATTGGCCTTCTTGAGTTCCTCATTCTTTTGCTCGAGCTGCTTCATCAGGCTGCTGTTCTCCTCCAGGAGCCGGACCTTATCGACCGCGCGGTTTGCGACCTTGGAGATGAGGTCAATGTCCTCGAACGGCTTGAGGAGGTAGTCGTAGGCGCCGGACCGAAGGGCGGCGATCGTATTGTCCGCCGTGGCATTGCTGGTCATGATGATGACTTGAGTGTCTGGGCTGTGCTCTTTGATACGTTGAAGAAGTTCGATGCCGCTCATGTTCCCCATCCTGATGTCGGAAAATACCAGAGGGAACGGATGTTCCTGAAACAGGCTGAATGCCTTCTCCGCGCTTGATGCTGTCGTCACCTCATGGCCGTCTTCAGTAAGTACCTGGGATACGACTTTCCGCAGGCTTGCTTCATCATCCACGACCAGCACGCGAAAGCTCTTCCTGTCTGTTGCCATGATCGGATTCCTCCCGTACTCGCTGCCTTCTCACGACAGACGATCAATGCACCCGTTGGGCCTGATCGTCCGGAGCCTGAGGCGCATCGGATGCTGGCGCCGCCGGAAGGGTAATGACAAAAGCTGACCCTTTCCCCACGGTGCTTTCGACACGGACATCTCCCTTGTGGTCCTTGATGATCCCATAACTTACCGAAAGGCCGAGACCGGTGCCTTTTCCCGCAGTTTTTGTGGTAAAAAATGGTTCGAATATCCTTGCCTGAATATCCGGGGGAATGCCCGGTCCCGTGTCCGTGACCCGCAGCTCTATTGTTTCTGCATCCAGCAAACGCGTCGACAACGTAACCGAGCCGGGTGAGCCCTCCATCGCCTGCTGTGCGTTGATCATGAGGTTCATGAGCACTTGCTGGAGCTGATTCGCATTGCCGATGATCTGGGGTAAACGGGGGGCGAGTTCTTTATTGAGCCTTATCTGATTGATCCCGAGCTGGTGATCGACGATTGCGGCGGACTCCATCGCGACGGCGTTCAGATCAATCTTTGTAAACTCCATCTTCTCCTGCCTCGCGAACCGCAGCAGGTTTTCGGTGATCGTCTTGCTCCGCCTCGCTTCTTTTTCGATCATCGCCAGGTTTTCATAAAGCGGGCTGTCCTTGTCGACCTTCCGCAGCAGCAGTTGAGCAAGCCCGATGATGCCTGCCAGAGGATTTTTTATTTCGTGCGCGATGCCCGCACCCAGCTGACCGAAGGCGGCCATTTTTTCGGACTGGATAAGAGCGGCCTGTGACGCCTGAAGCTCTTGTTCGCGGGTATCCAGCCCCTCCGCCATCTGGTTGAACGACTCTGCCATATCTCCGATCTCGTCCCGGGAAGCCGCTTGAACACGGACATCGAACCGGCCCTTGCCCACCTCGTTCGCTGCCCTGGACAAATGCTCGATCGGCCGCGTGATCAGCTGTGACCAGAACAGGCTGATGATCGCCGATACGACGAGCAGGATCAGCGCGATTATGACCAGATTGTTCAGCAACGCCCGGGCTGTCAGATAGGCTGCACTTTTCGGGATCTGCGCTCCGGCAAGCAGACCGCTGAACTCCGCACGGGCGAACCCGCCCACCACCGGCACACCGTTTTCAACATACTCGAGGGTCGTTCCGATCGTGTTCATGGCGTTCAGACCCTTGATATCCGGAATCCATGACGCCTGTGCATGCTGGATCACCTTCCGGGGATCGCTATGGGCCAGAAGATTCCCGCGGGCATCGATCACAAAGATCTCAAACACCTTTGAGCGGCTGGCCAATCGCTGAAGACCATCCAAGCGTATGACTGCCGACGCGACTGCCGGCGGTCCCTGGTCCGCCCCGTCCCTGACCGCAATCGCCATGGTCAGA
>JAAXXJ010000328.1 GCA_013334545.1 Nitrospirota bacterium
CTTGTAGCCGATTTTCAGGGGGGAGGCAAGCTTATTGTGAACAATAGCCTGAAAAGCAAAGGCTATCAGAAGATTCAAGAAGAGTATTTTGACAATACGCATTGGAGAAAAAGGAGGATTTATGATTTCGAAGATACTTGTACCAATAGACGGTTCAAAAGTGTCACAGAAAGCAGCAAAATACGCGGTCGAGCTTGCAAAGAAGACCGGCGCGTCAGTGATGCTGCTGAGCGTCATCGATAATCGCTTCATCGTCAGTCAGTCGGTTTCAGCTTCTGCGTCTCCGACCCATGTAAAAGAATCTATCGAAGACTATCTGAAGCAGTCGGTGCAATCTTCAGCCGATACAATAGAAAAGCTTTGCGTCAAGAATCGCATCCGCTGCAAAACAGCAATCAGGACAGGGCATCCCGTGGAAGAAATTGTAAACGAAGCTAAAAAAGCAAAGACCGACCTTATTGTCATGGGTTCCCACGGCAAAAGTGCGCTTCGTGCTGCCGTTCTCGGCAGCGTTACGTACGGCGTAATACACAAGGATTCGAAAATTCCCGTGCTGATTGTAAGGCGATAATACCGTGCATCGCTTTGTGCAGTGCTTGAGGTAGTCGGCGGCGCAATATCCGAGGCCGCGGATGTGATCTTCGGCTATATGCCGGCACAAAGGCGGCTCGTCACAATCCTATAGATACGCATCGGTATGAGTAACGATTAATTTATTTGGAAAGACGAGTGAAGTATTGCTGAGAGTCCTACTCGAAGAGAAAGGGACTGATCTTTTATCAATAAGATCGGGCCTTTTATCGGTGGCTCCCGGAGCAGGACTCCCTTCGCGGTGCTCAGGGCAAGCTCACTTGATCTGTTCGGTAGCTTTGTCGATCAGCTCCTCCTTCTTTTTCCTGTTCCAGCCCTTCAGCTCCTTCTCACGCTTCACCGCATCGGCACGAGACATTGGACCTTCTCGATACAGAGGAGCCGATTGTCCACGCTGCCGCATTCGGTTGGCGATGTCTGTGGTTATCCCAGTATACAATCTACCATCCCGGTCGATCATGTAGATCCACCACTTCATCTGGGCCTCCTTCTAAGGTTCTCGCCTGTGCACGGGCTGGTAAATAGAAAAGCCCTCTGTGTAAGAGGGCTTTTTATTTACTGGCTCCCGGAGCAGGACTCGAACCTGCGGCATGGTGGTTAACAGCCACCCGCTCTACCGACTGAGCTATCCGGGAATATGTTTTTCTGTTAAGAAAATCGTCGCTTGCAGGCCGGCAAATTACCATAGAACACCAGCCCTGTCAACGGGTTATTTCGTTCCGTGCTCTGCTCCCCTACCCGCCCTCCTGGCCCTTCTTCAGTTCCATGATGACCAGCTTGGCGATGGCCTTGAGCGTGTCGAACACGCCGCCGCCTTCCGAGGCCACGGACTCGAAGTCCGGCACACCCCGGGGATTCAAGGCCTTCTTCATTTCGGCCACAGGAACCACGTTCGGAAGGTCCCGCTTATTGTACTGGATGACATAGGGAATAGCATCGAGGTTGTAGCCCTGCTCGGCCAGGTTGATCCGGAGGTTCTCGACGCTCTCGACGTTCGCCTCCATGCGCTCGACCTGGGAGTCGGCGACGAAGACGACGCCGTCCACGCCCTTCAAGATGAGCTTGCGGCTCGCATCATAGAACACCTGGCCGGGCACCGTATAGAGGTGGAACCGGGTTTTGAAGCCCCGGATCTCGCCCAAGGCGAGCGGCAGAAAGTCGAAAAAGAGCGTCCGCTCCGTCTCGGTGGCGAGCGATATCATCTTCCCCTTGCTGTCGGGGTTCGTTTTCTTGTAGATGTAATGCAGGTTCGTCGTCTTTCCGCAGAGGCCGGGGCCATAGTAGACGATCTTGCAATTGATCTCGCGTGATGAATAATTAATGAACGACATGGTGCGGTGATTCCTCTCCTGGCACGTTCGCGGCCGGGCTATCCAAAGAGCTTGTCGATGTCTTCGTCGGTGATCTCGGCGAACGGTGACTCGGCGCCCTTGGCCGGGCCCTTTCCGGATTCGACCTTCTGGAGGAGCTGGTTGAAGATGCTCCCCAGGACCTCGGCGCTTTTCTTGACCCTCAGCCGCACAAGCCCAAGGGACGAACGCTGGTCGAAGATCACCACGAGAATGACGCGCTGGCCGATGATGGAGATGTGGATGTTGTCGCGCTGGCCTTCGTGAAAGAGAATGGAGAACTCTTTTTCCCCAAGGAGCTTGGCCATGCCGCCGGTCGCGGCGATGTTGCCTGCGGTGAGGGAGGCGAGCGAAGTGGTGTCCAGGTTATCGGTTTCGCCGGTGGCGGCGATCAATTGACCGTTCTTGTCGACCAGGAACACGACTTTCGCGTTGGACTGCGCGAGGAGCCGCTGCAGTTCTGCATCGATGAGCTTGAACTCCTCGTCGTACATCACCAGATCGGAACCGATCATCGGTTATCTCCTCGTAACTGTTGAAAAAAGCCTGTTTGCCTCATACAGATTGCTATTAAACCACAGTAGTGTCGAGATTTCAAGGGTTTTTTTGATTACTGAATGGCCTGCAAACGAACACAGCCGGGTCAACAACACCCGGCTGCGTAGGTTCTGCCTTGAACTGTCCGCGCTATTTTGTCCCGAATGCTCCCGCCATTTTCTGGAGACTCTCCCAGTCCTGGTCCACGAGCTCCTGGAATCGCTTGAGCAACGCTTCGTTCCCCGGAGCGAAAAGGTGCTTGAACCTGCCCTGCGGCTTGAGCCACTCGGCAACCGGCTTCTTTTTGTCCTTGGGATCGTAGTTTATGGTCCACTTCCCGCTCTCCACCTCGTAGAGCGGCCAGTAGCAGGTATCCACGGCCATCCGGGAGAGCAGGATGGAATCATTGGTCTGGGTCCGCCAGCCGCGGTTGCAGGGGGCGATGATGCCCATATAGGCGGGGCCATTGGTGGCCAGCGCCTTCTTCACCTTGGTCATGAGGTCCTTCCAGTTGTGGGGTGAGGCCTGCGCAGCATAGGCCACGTTGTGCGCGGCCATGATGCGCGTGAGGTCCTTTCGGCGCTGCGATTTGCCGGGCACCTTGGAACCGACCGGCTGGGTCGTCGTGTCCGCGCCGAGCGGCGTGGCGCTCGAGCGCTGGATGCCGGTGTTATATTCCTTCATTTTATAACTGTAATGGGCATACCTGTATGCAAAACTGAGGTATGTTTCATAATCATCTTTTGCCCATGAGATTCCTGATCCTATAGTGAATGATCCTCCTCCTTTATAGTTGAACGGATAGTTATAATCGTAACTATAGTCATAAGAGTCTGAGTCATCGGAACTGGCTATAATAAGGCCTCCTCCTCTGACAAAAAAGAATGGAGCCGATTTTCTCTCAGTTACCATATATTTGTATTCAAGAAACAACGGAACAAAAGGTTTACCAATGAATTCTACACCCGATCCGAAGCTAATAACATGCTTTGTATCGGCTGTTATCCCGGCCAGAATATTGAAGCTGAACGGAGATTCGTATTCAGTTTCCTGCGACCCGACAAGTAAACCTGCTTCGAGTGCAAATCCGAAGCCGCTTTTCTTTCTTCCATCGAAAACCGGCAGCCGCAGTATT
>JAAXXJ010000329.1 GCA_013334545.1 Nitrospirota bacterium
CAGGAACGTACACGCTATGAACGAAAAGCTGATGAAGGCGCTGATCAGCTACTGATCAGGTTCAAGGTTGAAGGGTAAAGGTTCAAAGAAAAAGACTGTGAACCTTGAACTTTGAACGTTGAACATTAACTATCTTTTCACAAGGAGGTTTGGCACATGGCACTGGATCCTACCAAGCATCAAGACTGGGAGATTGCGGAAGATTCGGAGAAGCGGATGAAGCCGATCGCGGAGATCGCGGCGAAGATGGGCCTGACGCAGGAGGAGCTCCTGCCGTACGGGCACTACATCGCCAAGGTGGACTTCAAGAAGGTGCTGAAACGGCTCGAAAAGAAGCCTGACGGAAAGTACATCGACGTGACCGCCATCACGCCGACGCCGCTGGGCGAGGGAAAGTCGACATCCACCATCGGCCTTACCCAGGGTCTCGGCAAGCGAGGAAAGAACGTCATCGCCGCCATCCGCCAGCCTTCGGGCGGCCCGACCATGAACATCAAGGGCTCGGCAGCCGGCGGCGGCCTGTCGCAGGTCATTCCGCTCACGCCGTTCTCCCTCGGGCTCACCGGCGACATCAACGCCATCATGAACGCCCACAACCTGGCCATGGTAGCGCTCACCTCGCGCATGCAGCACGAGTTCAACTATACTGACGAGCAGCTTGCCAAGCGGAAGCTCAAACGGCTGAACATCGATCCTCACAACGTCGAGATGAAGTGGATCATGGATTTCTGCGCCCAGTCCCTCCGCGAGATCGTCATCGGCATGGGAGGCAAGTCCAACGGCTTCATGATGAAGTCCGGCTTCGCCATTGCCGTGTCGTCGGAAGTGATGGCCATCCTGGCCGTGGCGAAGGATCTCAAGGACATGCGCGAGCGCATGGGCAGGATCGTGGTCGCCTCGAGCAAGGACGGCACGCCGGTCACGACCGCCGACCTCGGCGTGGACGGCGCCATGACCGCCTGGATGGTCGAGGCCCTGAATCCGAACCTGCTACAGACCATCGAAGGCCAGCCCTGCTTCGTCCACGCCGGCCCCTTCGCCAACATCGCCATCGGCCAGTCATCGATCATCGCCGACCGCGTTGCCCTGAAGCTCGGCGACTACGTCGTAACCGAGTCGGGCTTTGCTGCGGACATCGGGTTCGAGAAGTTCTGGAACCTCAAGTGCCGCATGTCGGGCCTCAAGCCCCACGCGGCAGTGGTGGTCGCCACGATCCGGGCGCTCAAGTGCCACGGCGGCGCGCCGATCCCGGTGCCGGGCAAACCCATGCCGGAGGAGTACAAGGGCGAGAACGTGGGGTGGGTCGAGAAGGGCTGCGAGAACCTGGTCCACCACATCAAGACCGTGAAGAAGGCAGGCATTAACCCCGTTGTCTGCATCAACGCCTTCTATACCGATACGGACAATGAGATCAAGGCCGTTCGGAAGCTGGCCGAGGCGGCCGGCGCTCGCGTGGCGCTTTCCCGCCACTGGGAAAAGGGCGGCGACGGAGCGCTGGAGTTCGCCGACGCGGTGGTGGACGCCTGCAACGAGAAGAACGACTTCAAGCTCCTCTATGAGCTCGACACCCCGCTCCGCAAGCGCATCGAGCTGATCGCGAAAGAGGTCTACGGCGCCGACGGCGTGGACTACACGCCTGAGGCAGAGGCAAAGGCCAAGAAGATGGAGGCCGACCCTGAGATCGCAAAGCTCGGCACCTGCATGGTGAAGACCCACCTCTCGCTCACCGACAACCCGAACCTCAAGGGCGTGCCCAAGGGCTGGAGGCTCCGGATCCGCGACATCCTGACCTACAAGGGCGCGGGCTTCGTGGTCCCGGTCGCAGGCACGATCACCCTCATGCCGGGGACCTCGTCCGACCCGGCCTACCGCCGCGTTGATGTTGATGTGGAGACGGGGAAGGTGAAGGGAGTGTTCTAAAAAGGACCGTTCAACGTTCCAAGTTCAAAGTTCAAAAAGGCCCGTGCCGGATGTCCGGTACGGGCCTTTGTTTTGGAGGCAAAAGTGCTAATGAAGTATTTCGGTTTATGATATTTTCGTATGGCAAAGACTTCTTCCTGTTAACTGCACTTTTGGTATCATGATAAAATATGTTATTTTCAACGAGAAGAAGAGCATCATCGAATGCTGATGGAATTCTGACGCGGGTTCAATTCCGCCGCCCGCCTGGACTGCCCAACTTCGGCAGATGTGGCCGATTCCCGTCCGCCCTCGCCGGGCTTACCGAGAAAAAAGTGGAACGCGCAGCGCGCAGCGCAACCTTGTCAAAAGGAAACGGTCCCGGCTGCGACCTGTCATGCCTCTCAGAAGCGCATCGGTCGTGCCAGGGTGCGGCGCTTTGTCACTCGCTCTGCATCTCGCAGGGTATATTGAGCGTGTGATACCGGCCCGGCATGATAAGCCGTGGTGTTCTGCTAAAAATGGTATAATCAATTTATCCCGCTTCTGATCTAAACTCCTGAAAAGGTGCTCATTTATTATGCGCGATGCCCTGCATACAACTGCGGCAGATGCCCCCTCTATACCTGCGCTTGCACTCATCGAACTCAGCTTAACTTCCTCATGGACTGGCGGTTCGCAATTCCCTGGTCGTTCCGCATCGCCGGAAATGCTCTCGTCGGGTCGCAGGGGCGGGCCGAGGATTTGCTGTTCGCACTGATGCGTGATGTCGGCTCGGCGTCAAAGGTTTTTGTCCGCCACCGCATCCTCGAAGGCGGCACGGACAACGACGAGGTATACACGTTCTCGCTGTTCAATTATGCGGTCATCGGCGCTGAATGGCGGTTCTGGTAGTATATGCTCCGGCAGAGGTATCGAAGGTTGCGTTAACCGGACAAGAGCAGCAGAAAACAGGAAGGTTGCCGGTATGCTTGCTATGCCCTCGATGTCCAGAGGATCACACCCTGTCGAGCGAATGACCGTGGATGCGAAAAGGGGGCGGGGGATCGCACCGCGCTGCAGGCATCTGCTGATCTTCATGGCTTCGGTTATTTCCTGGTTCCTTTCCAGCGCGGACAGCGCGAATGCCTGGATCTATCCGGAGCACCGCGACATCACGGTGCTGAGCGTCCAGGGCCTCGATCCCGAACGGCACGCAGACCTCGACCGTCTCTGGACCGAGGCGCGTGCAGGCCATGAGACACGGCTGTGCGAGCAGGCTGCCGACGCCTCGCAGGGTGAGAAGCCTCCGTGCATCGACTGGGCTGCATGGCCCGCGATCGCCGGTGACCACTCCTGCTCCGCTGAAGGCATGGTCGCTTCCGTGCTCACAAGCGACTGGATCCTCCCGGTCGCGGACATTGCCGCGGAGCTGAAGAAGGACCTCCTGAGGGCGAAGAACCGCTCCCAGCGCGCGAACTACTTGCGCGATTCGGACATCAGGCTCCAGCGGGCGGATCAGGAGTACGCCACGCGGGCCGGATCGAACAACGTCCATTTCCTCGCCGCTCGGCAGAGCGTCGAGCAGGAAGGCATTGATTATGTTACGCAGTGCGTCGTAGAAGGTGCTGAGCCGAACGCCATCGCCGCCTATGTTTGGCATCATCTGATCGCCTTGGAAAAGGCCGCGCGGCTGGCCGATCCGGGCCTGGCTCCGGA
>JAAXXJ010000047.1 GCA_013334545.1 Nitrospirota bacterium
TCCTTCATCTCGGTCCAGAGGTCGTTCCCCTCACGGGTACGCTCACCCACACCGGCGAACACGGAGTAGCCGCCGTGCTGCTTCGCCACGTTGTTGATCAGCTCCATAATGAGCACGGTCTTGCCCACCCCGGCGCCGCCGAAGAGGCCGGTCTTTCCGCCTTTGGGATAGGGGGCGAGCAGGTCAACGACCTTGATGCCGGTCTCGAAGAGCTGTTTCGTCGGATCGAGCTCCTCGAGAAGCGGCGCGGAACGGTGGATAGGAAGGGTGTCCTTCGTCTGCAGGGGCCCCATCTCATCAACGGGCTCGCCGATCACATTCATGATCCTACCAAGCGTTTCTTTGCCGACCGGCATCGAGATGGGCTTGCCGGTATCGTTGACCTTCATACCGCGCATGAGGCCGTCAGTGGACGACATGGCCACGGTCCGGACACGGTTCTCGCCGAGGTGCAACGCTACCTCGAGCGTCAGATGGGTCTCGGGCGTGCCGAGGTTCTTGTCCTCCGGCTGATCGATCCGGAGCGCGTTCATCAGCTGGGGAAGGCTTCCGACGGGGAACTCACAGTCCACCACCGCGCCCATCACCTGTACGATCTTTCCTGTGCTCATTGATAACCCCCTGGGAATAACTGGTCCAAAGTTCAAGGCTCAACGTTTTATACGACTCGCCTTCCTTGAACCTTCAACCTTGAACATTGAATATTATTTCAACGCTTCCGCCCCGCCCACGATCTCCGAGATCTCCTTGGTGATCGCTGCCTGGCGCGTCTTGTTGAACTTCAGGGTCAGCCTGCCGATCAGGTCCTTAGCGTTCCGCGTGGCGGAGTCCATGGCCGTCATGCGCGCGCCCATCTCGCTGGCCTGACTCTCGAGGAGGGCCCGGTACACCTGCACCTCGATATGCTTCGGCAGGATGGAGGTCAGGATCGCCACGGCCGACGGTTCGTAGAGATAGTCGACGGCCGCCGTGAACGGGTCCGCTTCCGCTGGCGGTTCCACCGGCAGGAGCTTCTCCAGCGTCACATTCTGCTGCATGACGCTCTTGAACTCGTTGTACAGAAGATAGACCTCATCCGTCTCGCCGGCCGTGAACCGCTCGACGATGTTCTTCCCTACATTCGCGGCCTTCTCGTAATCGATCATGCCGAGGTCCGACCAGGTCTGTCCCACGTTGTAGGACGAGCGCTTCCGGAAGAAGTCCCGGCCCTTCCGGCCGACAATATTGACCCGGACTTCCTTGCCCTGGGCCTGGAACTCGCGCACCGCCTCAACGGCCTTGCGCAGGATATTGGTGTTGTACGCGCCACAGAGGCCGCGGTCCGACGTCAGGACAAGGAGCTTCACCTTCTTCGGCTCCCGCTTGGCGAGGAGCGGATGCTGCAGGCGCTCGACTCGGGAAGCAAGGCTCGCGATGACCGCCAGCATCTTGCGGGAGTAGGGCCGTGCAGCGATGACCCGCTCCTGGGCGCGGCGCAGCTTCGC
Organism: Nitrospirota bacterium; assembly: GCA_013334545.1. GTDB lineage: Bacteria > Nitrospirota > UBA9217 > UBA9217 > UBA9217 > JAAXXJ01. Next base: position 1,485 of record JAAXXJ010000047.1, read on the forward strand.
CGCCGCGACCATTTTCATGGCCTTGGTGATCTGCTGCGTCTTCTTGATGCTGACGATCTTCCTTCGTATGTCTCGTAAGCTGGCCATCGTTCGTCCCGAAATTTAATATTCAAGATTCAACATTCAAGAGGATGCGAATCCCTTTTGAACTTTGAATATTGAGTTTTGAATAATCGTTTACGCAGTAAACGATTTCTTGAACTCCTCGATCGCCGATTTGACGCGGGACTTGAGCTCATCGTCAAGCTGCTTCTTGGTGGCAATGTCCTTCAGCAGGGCAGCGTGCTTGCTCGCCGCGAACCGCAGGAGCTCCTCTTCGAACTTCTTGAGAGCGTTGACGGGAACATCATCCACATAGCCGTTCGTCCCGGCGAAGATGATGAGGATCTGCTGGTCCACTGAGAGCGGCCGGTACTGGTCCTGCTTCAGGAGCTCCACCATGCGCTGGCCGCGGTTCAGCTGGGCCAGGGTCGCCTTGTCAAGGTCGCTGCCGAACTGGGCGAAGGCCGCGAGCTCGCGGTACTGGGCCAGGTCAAGGCGGAGCGTGCCGGCAACCTGCTTCATGGCCTTGATCTGGGCGCTGCCGCCGACGCGCGACACGGAGATACCCACGTTGATGGCCGGGCGCACGCCGGAATAGAAGAGATCCGATTCGAGGAAGATCTGGCCGTCGGTGATGGAGATCACGTTCGTCGGGATGTAGGCGGACACGTCGCCTGCCTGGGTCTCGATGATCGGGAGCGCCGTGAGCGACCCGCCGCCCATCTTGTCGGACAGCTTCGCCGCTCGCTCGAGGAGACGGGAATGGAGATAGAACACGTCACCGGGGTATGCCTCGCGGCCCGGGGGCCGGCGGAGCAGCAGCGAGAGCTGGCGGTAGGCCGTGGCCTGCTTGGACAGGTCATCATAGACGATGAGGGCGTGGCCGCCCTTGTCGCGGAAGTACTCGCCGATGGTGCATCCCGTGTAGGGGGCGATGAACTGAAGCGGGGCGGGATCGGACGCTGTGGCCGACACGATGATCGTGTACTCCATGGCGCCGTGCTCTTCGAGGGTCTTGACCACCTGCGCCACCGTGGAGCGCTTCTGGCCGATGGCAACGTAGATGCAGATGACGTTCTGGCCCTTCTGGTTGATGATGGTGTCGATGGCAACGGCGGTCTTGCCGGTCTGACGGTCGCCGATGATCAGCTCGCGCTGGCCGCGGCCGATGGGGATCATGGCATCCACGGCCTTGAGGCCCGTCTGGAGCGGCTCGCGCACCGACTGGCGCTTCACGATGCCGGGGGCGATGACTTCGATCTTGCGGAACTCCTTGGAGGCGATGGCGCCCTTGCCGTCGATGGGCTGGCCGATGCCGTCCACCACGCGGCCCACGATGGCATCGCCCACGGGTACCTCGGCGATCCTCTTGGTCCGCTTGACGATGTCCCCTTCGCGGATCTTGATGTCCTCGCCCATGATCACGGCGCCGACATTCTCCTCCTCAAGGTTCAGCGCCATGCCCATGACGCCGCCGGGGAACTCGAGAAGCTCGCCGGACATGACGTTGTCCAGGCCGTAGATCTTGGCGATACCGTCGCCGACCGTGATGACGGTGCCGACCTCGGCGACCTCGACGGTCTTCTCGAAGTCCGAAATCTTCTTTTTGATGATCTCGCTGATTTCCTGTGCCTTGATCTGCATTGATTACTCCTTTGGAGTCAGGAGCCAGAATCCGGAGGCCAGAAGAAGGCGGTACAGCCTGCGCTTTCTCCTGACCCCGGACTCCCGTCTCCTGTATTCTTGGCCGCTATTTCGCCAGCTTCTCCCGGATCTTGCCGAGCTGGTTCTTGATGGTGCCGTCGTAGATGACGCTGCCGATCTGGGCGCGGGCGCCGCCGATGACCGCGGGGTCCACCTTCGCGTCGATCTCCACCTGCTTACCCGTCACGGTCTCAAGCTTCTTCTTGATGCCGGCGAGCTCTGCGGGAGCCAGGGCCGCTGCTGTCGTGACCTTCGCCCGGGCTCTGTTCTGGCGCTCTGCCAGCAGCTCCTCGAAACCCTGCTGCACATCGCGGAACTGCCGGATCCTGCCGGCCTCGGCCAGGTGGGACAGAAAGCGCGTAGTGGACTGCTGGAGGCCGAGCTTTGCCGCCAGTTCGCCGATCACGACCTTCTTGGCATCGGGTGTGAACGCGGGGCTCGCGAAGAGCTTCTGGACTGCCGCCTGGCCGTCCACGGCCGCTGCGAACGCCGCGAGGTCGGCACGGGTCTTGTCAACGATGTTCTTCTCGTGGGCGAGCTCCACGAGGGCCTTGGCGTATCTCCTGGCGACGATGGTGATCAACCGCGGCCTCCCACGTTGGCGATGTAATCATTCACGATCCGCTCATGGTCCTGTTTCGTGATCGACCCCTTGATCTTGCCCTCGGCCAGGTCAACGGCCAGGACGGCCGCCTCAGCGGCCAATTCGGCCTTGGCCTTCTGGACCTCGATATCGGCGCCGGTCTTGATCTGCTCCTGGATGTCCTTGACGATCTTTTTGCCCTCTTCGATGAGCGCCTGCTTGTCCTTCTCGCCGCGGGCCTGCGCTTCGGCGATCAGGGTGCGGGTCTCTGCCTCCATCTCCCGCATCTTCCGCTCCATGTCGGTGAGCGCCGCGACAGCGCGCTCACGGGCCTCCCGGGACTCCTGCATGGCCTTCGCGATCTCAGCCGAGCGGTTCCGGAACATGTCGCGGACGGGCTTCCGCAGGAAGTACACCAGCAGCCCCACGATGATGGCAAAATTCGCCAGGCGAGGCAGCCAGTCGGCCATGAAGGTGTACTCCTCGGCGCCGTGCGCTGCTTCCGAAGCAAAGGCCGCGGCGGCGATCACAACGCCCATGATGCTGGTCAGTATGGATAGGGACTTTTTCATGATCTTCCTAGGACTTAGACTGCCCTGCCGAGCAGCTTCGCGGAGATATCCTGCGAAAGCCTCTCCGCTTCCTTCCTGAGGTCGCCGCGCGCAGTTGAGGAGGCGGCGGCGATCTCCTTCCTTGCCTTGTCCAGCAGCTCGGTTGCCTTGGTGCGTTCGGCCGAAATCATGTCGCGCTGTGCGTCAAGCCCCTGCTGGTAGAGAGCATTGTAAGCAGCTGCCGCCTTCTGCTTGGCATCGGCCAGCGAGACATTGTACTGTTCGAGAAGGCCCTGCATCCGTTCCTGCGCGGTCTTGGCATCGGAAAGCGCGCCGCCGATCCCCTCTTCGCGCTCCCGCATGATGGCGCGCATGGGCTTGAACAGGATGAAGTTCAGCGCGATGAGAAGAACGATGAAGTTGGCGAGCTGGATGAAGAAAGCGATGTTGATGTCGATCATGCGTGCGCCTCGAGAGAACAGGAACCGATGATTCCCCGGCTTAAGTTCGAAAAAATTAACATACCCCCCCGGCAATGTCAAGAATTTTGCCTATAAATAATATAAATGGCCACAGGGATTCCGATTATAGAAACTGCCGGAAAAATAGTTACACCTCGGGCCGGTTGGCGACGCATTCGCAGACAACTCTCTCCTTGACATGCCCGGTGCAAGTTGTTATGTTACGGGGCCTTTGAATGCAAAAAAGTTCAACGTTCATGGTTCAAGGTTCGACGTTTCATTACAGGAGAGAGGAAAAGCGGGGCACATAGCACTATCATGAACTACGCGGAAGAGATAAGTAAACGGCGGACCTTTGCCATCATCAGCCACCCCGACGCTGGCAAGACGACGCTTACGGAAAAGCTCCTGCTCTTCGGCGGGGCGATCCAGACCGCCGGCGCTGTGAAGTCCAACAAGATACGGAAGAGCACCTCCTCGGACTTCATGGATATCGAACGCCAGCGCGGCATCTCCGTGGCCACGTCGGTCATGGGCTTCGAGTACAACGGGCTCAAGATCAACCTGCTGGACACGCCGGGCCACAAGGATTTTGCCGAGGACACCTACCGGACGCTCACGGCCGTGGACAGCGTCATCCTGGTGGTGGACTGCGTCAAGGGTGTTGAGGAGCAGACCGAGAAGCTCATGAACGTCTGCCGCATGCGGAACACGCCGGTCATCGTCTTTGTGAACAAGCTGGACCGCGAGGGCAAGGACCCCTTCGATCTCCTGGACGAGCTTGAGGCGAAGCTGGACATCCGCGTGCAACCCCTGTCCTGGCCCATCAGCATGGGCATGTCCTTCAAGGGCGTGTACAACCTCTTCAACAAAAGCCTTCGCCTCTTCCGGCCCGGAGGCGTGACCGTGGCCGAGGACGTGCTGGGGATCAAGGGTCTTGACGACCCCGTGCTGGACCAGCAGCTCGGCGACTATGCCGTGAAGCTCCGTGAGGACGCGTCGCTCATCGAGGGCGCCTACGAGCCTTTTGATGTGCAGAAGTACCTGGACGGGAGCCTCGCGCCAGTGTTCTTCGGCAGCGCCATCAACAACTTCGGCGTGAAGGAGCTGCTCGACACCTTCACGCGCATCGCCCCGCCGCCGCTGGGCAGGCCGTCCACCGTCCGGACCGTGACGCCTGACGAGAAGAACTTCACCGGCTTCGTCTTCAAGATCCACGCGAACCTGGACCCACGCCACCGCGACCGCATCGCCTTTCTGCGCATCTGCTCGGGCCGCTTCGAGAGGAACAAGCTGTTCCACCACGTGCGGCTGGACAAGAACATCCGGTTCAACAGCCCGGCCAGCTTCCTGGGCCAGCGAAAGAGCATCATCGACGAGGCCTTTCCCGGGGACGTGATCGGCCTGTACGACACGGGCAACTTCAAGATCGGCGACACCCTGACCGAGGGGGAGAACATCCAGTTCCAGGGCATCCCGAGCTTCTCGCCCGAGATCTTCAAGGAGCTGGTGAACCTGGACCCCGGAAAGTCCAAGCAGCTCGCCAAGGGCATCGAGCAGCTCACCGACGAGGGCGTGGCCCAGCTCTTCACCCAGCAGCAGGGGAATAGAAGAATTGTGGGCACCGTGGGCGAGCTCCAGTTCGATGTGATCCAGTACCGGCTGGAGCACGAGTACAACGCCAGGTGCCGCTTCATGCGCATGGATATCCACAAGGCATGCTGGTTCACGGCCGATGACCCGAAGGTCATCGAGAAGTTCTGCCAATACCGGTGGGACCGCATTGCCATGGACAAGGACGGGAACCTCGTGTACCTGGCCGAATCTGCCTGGATCATCAAGAGCCTGCAGCAGGACTTCCCCGAGATCCACTTCCACTACACGTCGGAGTTCAAAAGGGAGATGCAGGAGGCAGGATAGGTCAGGGAACACGGGGCCGGGATGCGGCAGGACCGGTCAGGCTCCCCTTGCACTTCGCCATTAATCGTTCATCGATCGTTCTGAGAAGGAAACCCATGGCCAGAAAAACGTTCTTGATCGTCCTGATCATTGGCTTCGTCGCCGGCCTTTCGCTCGCGGCCGCGGCCGGGAGGACCGGACAACAGGTGTACGAGTCCATCTGCAAGGCATGCCACGGCACCGGTCTATCAGGTGCTCCGAAGTTCGGCGACAAGGTGTGGGTCCAGCTGGAGAAAAAAGAAGGGCTCAAGGAATTGGTGAAGGACGCGATCAAGGGCGAGCGGGCCATGCCGCCGAAGGGCGGGTGCGCCGATTGTACCGACGAAGAGGTCCGTGCCGCGGTCAAGTACCTGATCGATTCTGCTCAGAAATAACAGGCCGGAACGCTCCCCGGGCACTGTTTGGTCCCGCCTGGGCGACGTGATAACGCTTCTCCTGCTGAAACAGGAATGGGCCATCGATCGATGGCCCATTTTTGTTCCCCCTGCTTGCGCCTCCTACTACCATGCGATGAGAGCCTGCGCTTCCTCGCTCTTCACGGGCTTCGAGAACAGGAACCCCTGCCAATAGGCGCAGTCCAGCGACGCGATATGCGCCAGCTGGTTGGTGGTCTCCACCCCTTCGGCCACGGCGTCGATGTTCAAATCCCGGGCGAGGGTCATGATGGTCCTGATGATAGCGTGGTTCTCACCGATATCATCGATCCGCTTGACGAATGAGCGGTCGATCTTCAAGCCGTTGATCGGCAGCCGGTGAAGGTAGCTGAGCGAGGAATAGCCGGTCCCGAAATCGTCGATATACAGCTGAACCCCGAGGCCCCGCAGCCGCGACAGCAGAATCGAAGCGGACTCAGGATTCTCGAACAGGACATTCTCCGTGATCTCGAGCTTGAGGTGTTCGGGAGGCAGCCCGGTCTCCTCCAACACCAGGGCGACATGTTCGACCAGGTCCGGCTGCAGGATCTGCTTGTGCGCAAGATTCACGCTCACGAAGTTCAGATGGTTGCCCCGGAACCGGTCCAGCCATTTTTTCATCTGCACGCATGCCTGCCTGAGGATCAGCCGGTCGATCGCAACGATCATTCCCGTCTCTTCGGCCATCGGAATGAAATTGCCGGGGGGGACAAGCCCCCGTTCGGAATGATGCCACCGCGCCAAGGCCTCGTAGCCGACGATGCATTTTTCCTTGACCGACAGGATCGCCTGATAATAGGGCACGAACTCCTGCCGTTCGATGGCGCGCCTCAGGTCCGTTTCCAGCCGAAGACGCTCCACGGCGCGGGCGTGCATGGCGGGCTCGAAGATCGTGAAATCCGCGCGGCGATGGGCCTTGGACTGATACATGGCAGTATCGGCGTCCCGGAGGACCTGTTCCGGTGTCTCGTAACCAGAAGAGCTCAAGGCGATCCCCATACTGCCCGTAATGAACACTTCTCTGCCGGCTATGGGAAATGGCTTCTTCAGCGCTTCCTTGATGCGTGATGCGACAAACATGGCGTTGCTCTCGCCGCTGATGTCCTCGAGCAGCACCGCGAATTCATCGCCGCCGAGCCGCGCGACCGTGTCGAGAGGCCGCACGCACGCCACGAGCTTCTTGCTGAAAGCGACGAGGAGCAGATCGCCCACCGTATGGCCCAGGCTGTCGTTGATGACCTTGAAGCCGTCGAGGTCGATGAACAGCACGCCGAAGTAATATCCCGCGCGCCGTTTAGCCAGGATGATCGCGTGCTGCAGCCGGTCACTGAACAGCGCCCGGTTCGGCAGGCCGGTCAGCACGTCATGGATTGCATCGTGCTGCAGCTGGTCGTTGTAATCCCGCACACGTCCGCGCATGTATTCAAAGGAGCGGGCAAGGTCGGCGATCTCGTCGGTCGTGCGGATCTCGATCGGCGTTTCGAAGTTGCCTTTGGCGATCTCCTCTGCGGCTGCTTTCAGGCGCAGGACCGGATGGGTAATCCGGCGTGATAGATAGAAGGAAAGGACGCTGCCCACGATCACGAGCACCGACGTGAAGAGCGCCGTGGAAACGACCAAGTCCCGGATCTTCCTGCGCAGCCCTTCCTGCGTTAGTCCCAGCCGGAGGTATCCGAGGACCTTCTGGTCGGACCTCTCTGAGGACTGCAGTAGGGGGTCCAGGATGCCCCTGGTACTGGCCGCGATCGGGAATAGGACCTCCAGGTATCGGCCGCCGTCACGCCCATCATGGTCCCGGTGGCTGACCTGGCCCCCGAGGGCCTCCCCCTCGTGCCACGCCTCGGGGATCTCCGCCGACGTTTGGAAGGTGATCGAGGCAAGGATGCGCCCCCCGGCGTGCAGCACCGTCACGTATGCGATATCGGCGTCCTTCGATAGCCCCTGCAGGGCACGATTGAGGGCGTCCCGGTCCTCGGTATAGATCCCGTACTCGCAGTTCTGGGACGCTGTTTCGGCGATGGTGATGCCGTGGTTCAGAAGCTCCCGATAATAGTTCGCCATCTCCGAGCGGATCGTGTATAAGCTGATTCCGACGGCCGTTACCAGGATGAGCGCGATGGACAGGGCGTTGAACTTGACCGCGAGGCTGAACCGTTTTTTATCGTTGTGTATGCCCATAGGGATCAATATACCTGCTGAGCGCCACGGACCATCGGTTCGGACACGGTGATCTTCATCTGCCGGGCGGTAACCAGGTTCAGGGAATACAGGACCTTGCGCGGCGTCGTCGGGGGGAGAGAGGACGGCGCGGCGCCTGCCAGAATCTTCTGCGCCATCTCGCCGCACTGCGCGCCCAGGTCCGCGTAGTCCCAGTCCAGGGAATAGAGCGCGCCCGCCTTCACCCAGGTGGCCGAGGGTCCGATGAAGGGGATACTGTTCCGGAACGAGAACAACAGGATGTTCTTCGCGATCGACGGGGACAGCGTGAGGCTGTCCGCCACTCCCCACAGCACCTCCGCCTTCCGGGACAGGCTGTCCAGAGCCGCGGGAATGTCTTGGGGCGTATTGACCTCATAGGCTTCGAGCCGCATGCCCGCCTTTCTGGCGATATCGGCCGCGGCATCGATCCTTTTCTGGTTCTCGTTCGGCCGATAGAGCACCCCGATGCTCCTGACCTCAGGCAGCATTTTCTGGATCCACGCGATCTGGGTCTCCAGAGGGAACTCCAGCCTCACCCCGGTCGCATTGGGCGCTTTCCTCAGGTTGTCCGTCCGCAGGACCAGGCAGGCGACAATAGGGATATCGGTGATCTCCCGGAGGGCGGCGTCAGTCGCCATTGAGCCCAGGGTGACGACGAGCTTGGTGCCGCCCGCCTTGATCTTCTGGATTGCCGGTCCCGCCTTCGCGGCGTCGCCGTCCATGCTGAACACCTCGTATCCTGCTTGGACCCCTTGGCCGGCAAGATACTCGCGCAAGCCGTTGACCGCTTCCTGAAACGGCGCCTCGTTCGAGCTGACGAACAGGACGATCCTCTCCCCTGTCCGGGCGGCACGCCCGCTGGCCAGGAGGAACATTGCAGCCAGGACAGCCGCTGCAACGATGTTCGTCGTGCGCAGCCATGATTTTCCCGGATCAGCGTGCATGACGGTTTGCATCATAGTTGAAGCTCCTGCAGCAAGCTGCCGGGGAATGCGCTCGCTCCTGGATTCACGAAAAAAACCCCCTTGTTGTGCGACCTCTGCCCGCTGTCCCTGTCCCCGTTGAGCGTTGTTCCTCATGATCGCTTGTCTTCGCGCTGCTCTGGTGCCGCCCTTAGAACGTCTGCTTTGCGCCGCGAACAAGGTCGTCGGGAATGGCGAGCTTCATCATCCGGGCGGTGTTCATGTTCAGTGAGTAGCTGACAGTACGGTGCGATTCCGGTGGAAGGGTCCCAGGCGACGCGCCTTTCAGCACCTTGACGGCCATCGCACCGCACTGCGTGCCCACATCCTTGTAATCGCAGTCCAGGGAATAGAGCGCTCCGGCCTTTACCCACATTGACGACGGCGCGACAAGGGGAATGCTGTTCTGGAGCGAGAACAGCAGGATCGGCTTGGCCATCTGCATCGACAGCGCAATCGTGTCCGGAACCCCCCACAGAACCTGGGCGCGCTTGGTCAGCCGCTCAAGCACGTCGGGCACTTCCTGGAGCGTGCGGACTTCCAGCGCTTCGAGCTTCAGCCCCATCTTCTGCGCCACCTTGGCGGCGGCTTCGATCTTCTTCTTGTTCTCCTCAGGGCTGTACATGACACCGATCGTTCTCGCCTGGGGGACCACTTTCTGGATCCAGGAGAACTGGAGCTCCAGGGGGAATTCGAGGCTGACCCCCGTTAGGTTGGCGCCTTTCTTGAGCGACTCCGGCCGAAGAACGAGCCCTGCCACAATGGGGGTGTCGCTGATCTCCAGGGCCACGGCCTCCGTTGCCAGGGACCCCAGGGCCAAGATAAGGTCGAACCTGCCCGATTTGATCTTCTGGATGGCCCCGCCTGCACGGGAGGGGTCGCCCCCCAGGCCGATGAGCTCATAGCTGATCTGCAGGCCCTGCTTGCTGACGTATTCATTGAATCCCGCTACCGCCTCCTTGTAGGGCGCGTCATCGCTGCTGATCAGGAGCGCGATCCGCTCGGCGTGCGCGGCGCCGGGACACAGGACCGCCAGCGCCAGCAGGAGGAGGGTCAGAACAATGGCATTACGCATGGTCACGGCACCGCCCGGATGGTCAGAATGCATAGGTCAGTTTGAACCGGTAGCTGCGGCCATCCTGCCGGATGGTCGGCTGCAAAAAATCCAGTGTGACCGGATCGCCGTACTCTTTGTCAAACAGGTTATAGACGCTCACCGACGCATCGAGCCGCGGCACAAGGTTCTGGGAGAACAGGGTGAGGTTGGTGATGGCAAATGCCGGTGCGTACACCCCGGCATCGGTCTTCCGCCGGTCCACGTACTGCTCCTCGACACCGAGGAATATCTTGTCCTTCATGAGCGGCACGTTCAGAACGAGCTTTCCCATCTGGGCCGGCGAGTTGGTAAGCGGGTCGCCGGTCAGTTGGTCCTTGGTCCTCTGTATTGTGTAGCTGATCCGGGCCTCGACGCCGTTCGCCCACTTGCCTTCCAGCTCTGCCTGGCTTCCCTTCGCGGTGACCTCTTCAAGGTTCTGGAACTGCGGGAGGCCAGTCACGGGATCGTTCCCGTAATTGATGAGGTCCTTGATCTTGTAATAGTAGCCCACCACCGAAGCCCGCAGATGGTCGCCGATGTACTGATCGAGCACCACCTCGGTGGTCGTGATCTTTTCCGGCTTGAGTTCGGGATTTGCCACGGACAGGCCCGGGACCTGATAATACAGCTCGTAGTCGTTCGGCGCACGGAAGGCACTGCCGTACAGGACCTTGATGGTGCTCTTCTCCGCAGGCGTCGCGATCAAGGCAAGGCGGGGGTTTGTCGTTCCGCCGAAGGTGCTGTAATGATCGTAGCGCACGCCGGCGTTCAGGATCAGCGACTTCGAGAACGTTATCTCGTCCTGGAGGTAGGCTGCCATGATACGGGACCGCCGCACATCATCGAGATAGGAAGCATAGGGGTCAATATCGTAGTTCTGCTGGTTCTCGCGGAAGCTTCCCTGGTACTCGGCGCCGACAATGAGACGCTGCATGTCCTGGAGCCGCGTGATGAGCTTGACCTCGGTCCCTGCCCAGGTTCCGTTGCTCACGTCCTTGTTGATCATTCCCGAATAAAGATAATCGCCGGTGTAATGATAATAATCATAAAAGAGCCTGATGGTGAGATCGGTCTTCGCGCTCAGGCCGTGTTCGTACTTCAGGTCAGCGTAGCTGTGGGTGTCCACGGTCTTGTTCCGGGCATCGTTGAAGTCCGTATCGTAGGCGCCCGTGGGGATACCTTTGGTCCTAGAAATATAGGCGCCCTGCAGCGTGAAATCCCCGAACGTAACTGTCGAGAACAGATTCTGGGAACGGTCATAATCACTATTGTCAGAGTAACCGCCGTTTGTCGCTCGCGGATCAGCGGCCGGATTCGCAGGATCAAATTCCGGGTAATACAGCCGGTCGCCGTTGCTGTCATAGGCCGATGCCGACATGATCGCTTCCGCACCGTTCTGATAACGGTTGCCGTAGCTCAGCCGTCCCTTGTAGGTATTGAAGCTGCCGGCCTCTCCTGAGACCTCGGTCCCCTTCAGGTCCCTGCCTCGCCGGGTGATGACATTGATAACGCCGAAGAAGGCGTTGCTGCCGTAAAGGGACGACCCAGGACCCCGGATGATCTCGACGCGATCAATGAGGTCCACGTCCAGGATGGCCTCGGTGCCTATTGCTGCATGGTTGTAGATGTTGTCGTTCGTGCGATGGCCGTCGATCAGCAGCAGGACGCGGGTATTGTAGTCTCCCGGCCGGCCGAACCCCCGCACGCCGACATAGTTATAGTTCCGGTCATAGGTCATGTAGAAGCCCGAGACGCTTCGCAGGATGTCCGCGAGAGTACGGTAGCCGTTCTTCTTGATGTCCTGCGAGGTGACGATGCTGACGGACGACGGCGCCTGGGTGACCTTCTGCTCGAACTTGGACGCCCCGTATACCGAGGGGATCTCCTGGAACAGGAGCGACTCCTCGCTGACCGCGGCGAACATGACCGGGGCTTGATCTTGTGCAGAGGAAATGAGCGGCTGGATGATGACCGCCAGAATTACGAGGTATAGTCTGTTCACAGTAGACATAAGCATGCTTGATCCCTCCAATGCCTGAAGGTACTTCTTTTCCAAGTCAATGATTAAAAAACCTTTTCGACCGATATTTATCGACATCCAATAACATTTGGTTAATACTAAATTATATAGATTATTGCCTAACTTCTAAATATTGTCAACAACTATTTATTATTTTCGTAGTTGAGGGCAGTCGCAACTGATAGGCAGAGGTCCCGATGCAATATGATGGCAAGGGAAAACGACAAAACCATGTACTTTCCGGCCGTTATCGAAGCATCATTGTGATCCTATCCGTCGCGCCAATGACCACGGATCAGTGTGATAACGCAGGCCATTCCGAGTAACGCTGAAAATACCGGTCTGATGATGTGCACAGCAGGGAGAGAAGGGTGTCAGAAGGGAACGAGGGGGGCACGACAAGTGGTCCGGTTGGAGAAAAAAACATGGCCGGGTTCCTGAAGGAGCAAGAGGAGCCCGGCCATTGCGAGGCGGCGCGAGAAGCAGGGGGTTTTCCGGGAGGCGGAAAAAACCGTTCCAGCAGTGAACCGCGTCCCTCTCGAGAGCTGTAAAACGATGAAGAGGCCGTGAACGATCCTAGCCGGTGTTGTACACGCCCGAGTATGCGGGGTATGCGGGCGAATATGGCACGTGAGGGGGGATGCCAACGTCCGGCCGCCTCGCCCGGAGACAGTTCTCCACGAACGACAGCGCGGCCGAATTGATGAAATAGCGGACCCCGGCCGGCGGCCGTCCGTCCTCGAATACATATCCGAGATGTGCATCACAGCGGCTACAGAGCACTTCGTTCCTGATCACGAAACGGGAAATCTCCCTCCGGGTCTTCACGTTTCGCGGCGCAATGGGCGCCCAGAAGGTCGGCCATTTCCCCGGGACGGCGTATTTCTCCCGAGAACTGAAC
>JAAXXJ010000330.1 GCA_013334545.1 Nitrospirota bacterium
CAATCCGTCGTGATACCGTGAAGCTGATCGGCAACGGTGATGTCTCGGTGGACGAAGCCGAAAGCGGTGAACAAGCCCTGGAAGCGCTCCGCTCCACGGAGTACGACTGCGTGGTTCTCGATCTGGGGCTGCCGGACATGGACGGCGGCGAACTGCTGGCGCGGCTCGAACAGGAAGGGGTTACGCTTCCCCCCGTCGTTGTCTACACGGCCCGTGACCTCACCCTGGACGAAGAAGCGGCAATCCGCGATCGCGCCGACTCAATCGTCATCAAGGATGTCCGCTCCCGGGAGCGGCTGCTGGACGAAGTGTCTCTCTTCCTGCACCGGGTGGTGAGCCGCATGTCCGAAAAGAAACGGAAGGTCATCCAGGATCTCCATGACACGGATGCGCTCCTGAAGGACAAGAAGGTGCTCGTGGTGGACGATGACATGCGCACCACGTTCGCCGTTTCGCACCTGCTGGCCGACTGCGGCATGAAGCCGTTGAAGGCGGAAAACGGCGACAGGGCGCTGCGTCTGCTTGATGAACAGCCGGACACGGATCTGGTGTTGATGGATATCATGATGCCGGTGATGGACGGCTATGAGACCATGCGCCGCATCCGCGCCCAGGAGAGGTTCCGCGCCCTGCCGATCATCGCGCTCACGGCCAAGGCGATGCCGGAGGATCGCGAGAAGTGTCTGGCGGCCGGCGCCAACGATTATCTGCCCAAGCCCCTGGACCAGAGGCGGCTGTTCTCCATGATGCGGGTCTGGCTGTGCAGGTGAGGGGGCTCCCGAAATGGAACCAATCGACAATCGGCAATCGCCAATCGAATCAATCGAAGGAGTCGAAGCTATCGAAATCGACCTGCTGCTGGAGGCGGTCTACCGGCGACACGGCTACGACTTCCGCTCCTATGCCCGGGCCTCCATCGAGCGGCGGGTCAGGCAGTTCCTGTCGGGGTGCGGGTGCGCGTCGGTGTCCGAGATGATTCCGAATGTCCTCCATGACGAGGAGTTTTTCTCGCGCCTGGTCAGGTATTTTTCCATCTCCGTTACCGAGTTGTTCCGCGACCCGTTCGTGTACCGCGCCGTGCGGGAAAAGGTTGTCCCGCTGCTCAGGACCTGGTCGCATTTCAAGGTCTGGCATGCCGGATGCGCAACCGGCGAGGAGGTGTACTCGCTGGCCATCGTGCTCAAGGAGGAAGGGATCTACGATCGGGCCACCATTTACGCTACCGACTTCAACGACGAGGCTCTGGAACGTGCCCGCGAGGGGATGTGCGAAGCGGGAAAACTCCGGGAAGCCACCAGGAACTACCAGCAGGCCGGGGGGAAGAGGTCGTTTTCGGAGTATTACCATGCCCGCTATGAAGCGGCTGCCATGGACGCCTCACTCAGGGAGCGCGTGGTCTTTTCCGGCCACAACCTGGCATCGGACAGCGTGTTCGGCGAGATGCACCTAGTCTTCTGCCGGAACGTGCTCATTTACTTCAACCGCGATCTTCAGAACAGGGCACTGGGACTTTTCACGGACAGCCTGGTGCATGGCGGGTTTCTCTGCCTCGGCGCCAAGGAGGACCTCCGCTTCACCGATTTCGCCGACCAGTACGAAGTCGTGGATGAGAAGGCGCGCATTTACAAAAAAAAGGCCCTGCCATGAGACCGCTGCAAGCGCACCAGCCCGCATACGCCGTCCACGGCGCTACCGTGGTGATGGGCGGTTCGGCGGGCGGATTCGCGGCGTTTACCGCCATCCTCGCGGCGCTTCCGCCGGATTTCGCGCTGCCGATCCTGCTGGTGCAGCATCTGCACCCGAACGATGAAGGCGCCTTTGCCCTGCATCTGGCGGGCGCTACGAAACTCCCGGTGATTGAGCCCTGCGACAAGGAACGGATCGAGCGCGGACAGGTGTATACCGCGCCTGCCGACTATCACATGCTCGTGGAGCGGAACGGTACAATCGCCCTTTCCACGGAAGAGAAGGTCCACTGGTCGCGACCCTCCATCGACGTGCTCTTCGAGAGCGCTGCCCGGGCCTTGGGCGAAAGGGTGATCGCGGTTCTCCTCTCGGGCGCGAGCGTCGACGGCGCCGCGGGGATACGGGCGGTGAAGGCGGCCGGCGGACTGACCATTGCCCAGGATCCGGCAACGGCCGAGTATCCGCTCATGCCCCGGGCCGCAATCGATACCGGCGCCGTGGATGAGGTACTGCCGGTGGAAGAGATCGGCCGGCGGCTTGTGGAACTGGGACGTCGCAGCGGTGGAATGTGACGTCGTAACGCTGTTCCGACAAGGCGGATCCAGGAAAACGCGCATCATACAATCACTCATCGGAGTTCTAAATGTGCCCTGTACAGAAGATTCTCATCGTGGATGACAGGAAGGAGAACCTGGTGGTTCTCCGGCAGGTTTTGCACGGCGTGGAGGCGGAGATTATCGAAGCGTCCAACGGCAACGAGGCCCTTGCCGCCACGCTCGACCACACCTTTGCCATGGCGATTCTGGACGTCATGATGCCGGGGATGAGCGGCTTCGAACTGGCCAGACACCTGCGCGGGGACGACACTACCCGCTTGATGCCGATAGTCTTCGTCACCGCGGCCTACCCGGATGAGCATCATGTCTTCGGCGGCTACGAGGCTGGAGGGGTCGATTACATCGTCAAGCCCTATGCGCCGGAGGTTCTGCTCGCCAAGGTCCGGATCTTCCTTGAGATGGACCGCCAGAGGCAGGAACTGCAAAGGCACCGTGATCAGCTGGAGACACTGGTTGCCGAGCGGACGGCAAAGCTGGAGCATGAGCTGGCTGAGCGCAAGCGGTCGGAGGAGGAGCGCCGGAAGCTTCAGGAGCAACTGGTTCAGGCCCAGAAAATGGAGTCGGTCGGCACCCTGGCCGGGGGGGTTGCCCATGATTTCAACAATATCCTGACCAGCATCATCGGCTATGCCCATTGGACACTGATGAATATGTCGGATGACAATCCCCTGCGGCAGAATATCGAGAGGATCCTCGAAGCGGCGGACCGGGCGGCCCACCTGACCAGAGACCTGCTGCTTTTCAGCAGAAAACGGGCCTGTGAGCGGGAAGCCATTGACCTGAATGACGTCGTCGACAAGGCGGGAACCTTCCTGCAGAGGATGATTGGCGAAGATATCGTGCTGAAGAGCTCACTCCATGGCGGTCCTCTGCCGATACTGGCCGACGGTCATCAGTTGGGGCAGGTGCTGATGAACCTTGCGGTGAATGCCCGCGATGCCATGAGCCGGGGCGGCGCGCTCACCCTGCAAACGAACCGGGTCGTTCTGGATGAAGATTTTGTTGCGGCCCAAGGATACGGAAAGCCGGGCCCCTTTGCACTCCTGGCCGTCTCGGACAGCGGAACGGGGATGGATGCCGCGACGCGACAACGGATTTTCGAACCCTTCTTCACGACCAAGGAGGTGGGCAAGGGGACCGGGCTGGGGCTGGCCACCGTCTACGGCATCGTCAAGCAGCATGACGGTTTCATTACCGTGGACAGCGAGCCGGGTGACGGTACCACCTTCGGCATCTACCTGCCCCTCATGACAGCGCAACTGCCGGAAGAGACCTGCCCGCT
>JAAXXJ010000331.1 GCA_013334545.1 Nitrospirota bacterium
ATATCGCCCGGCGGCAAGATGCCCAGCTCGCGCCGCAGGCGGCCGGATGAGCCGCCGTCATCGGCCACAGTGACAATCGCGGTTAGATTGACGGTCAGGGTTTTAAGCCCCCGCAGTAATGAGGCCAGGCCATGCCCCCCGCCAATGGCGACAATGCGAGGGCCGCGATCGGTCTACGCAGCGGCTTCTGGAAGATCGCCGCGGGCGGAGGGAACGGCGTCCTGGTGCTCGAACGCCTGAACGGGCAGGACGGCCAGGACCGAACGGTGTGGTTGTGGAAGGAAATCGCTTCCGGGAAGGTCCAGCGCTCGTACGTCGTGGAGTAGTACGCCGGCATGAGCCAGGCCTCGTGGATGCGGCGGCGGAGCAGCTCGGCCTCATCGTAGGTGAAGGTGATGACCACCTCCTGGTCGAAGTGGGTCTCGATCGGCTCGCCGTTCTCATCGGTAGCCAGGAAGGCATAGCCATATTTGAGCGCGTTAGCGTGCTGGTGATGAGGCAGGGCGGCGACCGGCACGATGCGCAGGGTGACCTGCCCGCTGACCGGCATGGCTGAACCGATGAAGAGCTTGTGATAGTTCCAGACTAGATCCGGAGCGAATGGGCTTCCCAATCTGCCGGTACAGATCATCAATGGTGGCTTCCGTGTGGTGCGGGGATTTGTTACCTTTCTCAAAAATATCAGCAGCTACTTCTATTAAGGATTTCTTCCAGTTGCTGATCATGTTGGGATGAATGGCAAACCGGACGGCCAGTTCTGCGGTGGTTTCTTCGTTTTTCAGTGCCGCAAGGGCAACCTTGGCTTTGAACACCGCACTGTGATTTCTTCTCGGTCTCTTGCTCATCTTCGCTGCTCCTTTCCTCCTCTTAGTTTAGAGCAGCTTTATCACTTATGCTACTGTCCAATTTCCCCCTACCAGGTCAGGTATTTTCGCTATAGAATGACGCGAAGGCCGTAGAATAAAAACTTTTTTAATGTAAAAACAGATGCTGAAATTCCTGCACCTGCGGCTGAGGTGGCAAAAGTGGATGAGGCCATTAAGCCTGTCGCTGCGGTGGAAGTGGCAAAACCAGCCGGTGAATACATGCTAATCGGCCGCATGTTGGAGTGAATTGTTCGATTTGCTCTTTCTTGCCAGGAGGTGGAATCATGATCTCCCGGCAAGCATAACGGAAATGATCCGGACGTGTTGAACTCTGGAGCGATCGGAATTTCCAGGATCAGGAGAGACGTTGAAACCTTTGAACTGGGCAGGAGGAGGACTCTCTCTGGGGGCACGAAGCTCAAACCCTCCCTACCCAAACCGGCATCACCAATAAGTGGCTCAAGGCACAGGGGCTTCTGTCTGTGAAAGAGCTGGCGGTGAACATTCATTGCCCGTCTCAGGCTCGGTAGTCTTTGTGAACCGCCCGGTGCGGACTCGCATGCCGAGTGGTGTGGATGCCGGGGGAGAAAAACCCCCGGCTACCCGATTGGGCCGCTCACCCGGTGCTGCCAGCCGACAGGCGGCAGTATCACTGCTGCAGTTCGATCTCCCCAGGCCGCCAGGTCTTGTCGAACCAAGGTTCGAGCGGCCCGTAGAGGCGCAGGATCATGAACCACCCTTTGCCGGGAATCGTTTGCACCCAGTTGTTCTCAAGCCCTTTCGGTGGGCGCGGGCCAAAATAGACATCCACTGACCCGTCTGCGTTCGTCTTCAGCTCTTTGTTCTGGCTGCTCACGCTCGGGGATTTTTGATCCGTCTGGACCATGGAGCGCGTCTGGTTGTCATACACGATGACGGACCAGAAATCTTTCACCGGTACGTTGGGCGGCAGGCGCATCTTGTAGGTCTTTCCACCGTCGAAGGGGTTGCCCTTCGAGTCCTGCACTGACCATGGATACTGCGACCCCCTGCCGACCATCTTCATCTCCATGGCAGGGGTAACGCCGGTGGCAAAGTAGTAGTAGAAGACGTAGCCGTCCATGTTCGTCACGCCGGGCGCGCTCTCGAACTTGTAGCCGCCGAAGAACGGCAGGCGCCACGCGCTGTTCGGGAAGAAGTAGGCGTCTTTCGAGCGCACCTTGAAGGCGATGGTGCGCGCCGTGACAGCGCCAATATTTGCCGCGTCCGTGAGGATCTTTTTCATCCGTTCGTCGGGCGAGAAAGGTTGCCCTTTGACAATGCCAATGGAGGCAAAGAGGCCAAGCGTCGTTGGATCGCTGCCTTCTGAGGGCTCTTCCTGGATAACCTTGTTCAAGAGTTCCCAGAACGCGTAGTCGCCGGGTGCGACGAAAGTCGAGGGAACGCCCGAGGCATTGACGAACTTGACCGCTGGAGGATTCGCGGCCTCCGAAAGCTGATAGATCTTCAGGTGCTTCTTGACCGACTCGACGCCGGGCTTCGTGGAGCCATCGACAAGAAAGGCGCGAAAGAAAAGCCAGTTGCCGAACGTGCTCGGCCGCAGGACCACATAACCCGCTGGGAGCTCGCCCTTGTATCCGGGCGGTAGAACAAGGTACTTCCCGCCTTTGCCCCGATCCTCGCCGGTAATGCCCACATCGGCGACCCAGCGATACCAGAAATCGTTCACGCCGCCCAAGACCTCGGGCGGAATCTCCACGACCAGCGGACCTTTCTTCGTGTCGAGCCAGATGAAGTTGTAGATGGTGTTGTCGTTCGCGGTGAGTTCCACCGTCCGAGCATCGACGAGGTCTTCCCAGATGACATTGGTCTGGTTGTCCGGCCCGAACTTGCGGAGCGAGTCGCGCATGCCGGCCTGATTCACGATCGGAATCGCCATGAGGTAAGCCTGCAGGGCGCGCGAACGATCGAGGTTGTCGTAGATTTTCTCGACGGTGTCTGCCTCGGGATAGCCGTAGGTCAGATTCAGGGTGCCGATGGAGCTTTCGATCTTATCCGGCACGGCGACGCCCGGGGCGATGGGCGTCGAGAACTTGAACTGAGGATTCGCCGGGGCTCCAACAGGTGCCTGCCCGAAGGTGCGACCAGACGCAAGAAGAACCATGGCGGCCACCGCCGCACAGATGTAGATCCGGTTATGTGCCTGCATCTTTTCTCTCCTTTCGTGCTGTGAATCCGAGTTTACTTACTGTGGTTCAGCGTGCCGACCGGTGCGGCCCAACATTGCTTAGACCGATCAGCGTAACACGCTGATTTTGGATATTGGGTCCGTGTAATAGGCCATTTCAGTTACGATTACGAAGTCTATATGTTGTTCATCATCAGGCACTTGCCCTCACAGAATATTTTACATTGGGGTATTACGTGGACCAGCATAAAAACGGACAGTGGAAGACCTTTGGCCTGATGATAGCGAGTGTACACCAAAGAGCCTTGGCGTCAACCTTGTACTGTCCTTGCTCTCATGGTCAGGAACGCTCATCACTGTACGTAACAACAGCTCGGAATTGGCCACACTGCCAGGTTCCGGGAGAGTCAACATTCCTTGCCAGGAGGTGGAATTCTGGTCTGCCGGAGGAGCATAACGGAAATGATTCGGAGGTGCTGACTTTTGAGTCTCCCTATGTCAAGGAGCAGGCCATCACTCCGCACCCTGTATCAGACCCGATC
>JAAXXJ010000048.1 GCA_013334545.1 Nitrospirota bacterium
CTCGGCCTGCGGCCTCAGACATGCGCGTTCGCCCTGCGGGACGCTTCCTTAGGCCAAGACGGGTGCCCAGGAAGTTCATAGGGCCGCTCCGGGGACATGCGGGGTTTGGGTAAAAGCCGATGCTTTTGCCTTTCCAGAAGCCCCTGCATCCCGTGAACAGGTCTGTGCACAAGCATGCGCAAGCGGTCACGGTCGATCGTATCACGAAGCCAAGCAGACACGGCTGAGCCCGGTTTAACGGGCGAGGGGAAGTGCTGCTTTGCCCGATGAATATTGATATCAGTACCAGCCCTGCATGCCTGCACAGAGCTGTGAGCCGGGGTGCAAAAAAAGAAAGTGAATTATGCTTGTACCTGATTTAAATCGTTGTATGATCCCCACTTGTTTAAGATGTGATCCCTTATATATTGTCCGGAACGTACGGACCGTGCGCTACTTCCGCTCCCCAAGCTCAGCGAACAGATAGATCAGGCTCTTGCAGGAGCTCTCCCAGTCGGCGATGACCAGGCTTTCGTTCTCCGAATGGTTGGCAGCGTAGGGATCGCCGACACCAAAGAGCAGGGCCGGCACGCCGCCCAGGATCTCGGTGATGGTCCGGACAAACGGGATCGATCCGCCGGCGCCGGTGACCACGGGTTTCCTGCCGTAGCCTTTTTCCAGCGCCGCCAGGGCCGCTTCGAAGATCGGCCCCTCCGTGTCGGTCCGCCACCATCGCGAGGGAGATTCCGGGTTCACGGTCACCTGCACGCCCCAGGGAGCCTGTTTCACCAGGTGGTCCTTCAGCAGTCCCAGCGTTTCCAGGGGGTCCATGTCCGGGACGATGCGGATGCCGACGCGCGCCCAGGCCGCGTCGTTGATGATGTTTGCCGCCTGTTTTCTGCTGCTGGCCTCGATGGCGTTCACGGCGATCGATGGCCGGTACCACATCTTCTCGTACACCGTTCCCGGTCCGCCGATGATGTTCACGCTGTCAAGGACCCGGGACTGCTTCCGGTAAAGGGCTTCCTTGAACGGCAGGCTCTCCAGGCTTGCCCTGTCACGAGAGGAGAGGGGCCGCACCTTGCCCAGGATCCCCGGAATGGCAGGCCTTCCCTGATCGTCAACGAGCGTTGCGAGCATCCTGGCAAGGGCCAGGACCGGATCGGGCAGGGGACCTCCCCAGGTGCCCGAGTGCACGCTCGAGGACAGGGACCTGACCTCAACGGTCACGGTGACGATGCCCCGAAGCGACGCCGTAAGCGACGGCACGCCGGTCTCGAAATTCTCGCTGTCCGCGATGACCACTGCATCGGCCGCGAGCAGTCTGCCGTGTTCCTTGAGCAGTTGCTCCAGGTTGCCGGACCCGACCTCCTCCTCGCCTTCGATCAGCACCTTCACGTTCACGGGTAACCTTCCCGCGCCCTGCAGCCAGGAACTGATCGCGGCAAGGTGCATCATGACCCCGCCCTTGTCGTCCGAGGCGCCGCGGCCGTAGAGCCTTCCCTCCCGCTCCGAGGGTTCGAACGGAGGCGTCTTCCAGAGGTCCTCTCTCCCTGCGGGCTGGACATCATAATGGGCGTACAGGAGCAGGGTAGGCCTACCGGGTGCGCCGATCCACTGTCCGAACACCGAGGGGTATCCGGTGGTCGTCCCGAGGACCCTGACGTCATTGAGCCGGTGTTTCCGAAGCAGTATTGCCACGGCCTCTGCGCACGCCATGACCGGAGAGGCGTCGAAGCCGGGAAAACTGATGCTCGGGATGCGGACGAGGTCCTTCAGGTCCTGCAGATGGTCCTTTGCATGGTGTGAGAAGTGGTCCAGTGCGGTGGAGAGCGGTTTTCCTGTCATGGAGGCTCCTTGCCGGGAAGAAGACCTGGCCCGCCCGGCCGTCCACGCGGTCCGAAACTGTCCGAGCGGATATCGGATATTATAAACGCATCATGCCGGATTATCAACCGATCGCCTTCCGAAGTAGCATCTTGACCTGATCGTAGTTCGATCGAGGGGCAAGCGGGCACAGAGCCGCGGTGAGCAGTAACGCCGCCCACCCTTCAAGGACCTCTGCGGCCTCCTCTCCTGAGCTCGATCCCCGCTCTCACCAGTGCTGCCTCGAAATCCGGAAAGTCCTTCGGCCGCATCCCTGCACTCTTCCATGCTCTCACGAGATGCTCAAGGACCTTCCTCCTGTCACGCACGGTCTTCGGGACGATGCCCCTGTGGTGTGCCGCCATGACGACGAGGTCGGAAGGGAGGGGATCGGCCTTTTCCCAGATGCCGCGCATCTCTCTGAGGAAAATGCCCGCGGTCACGTCGCCGATGCCTTTGGCAAGTGACTTGATCCGCTGTTCGAGGTCTTTACCATCCGCTGCAGCAGCGTGGAGGTTCGCGAGATCAGCCTGATAGTCCTGCGTCAGAGCCCTGCACAGGTCCAGCAGCTTGGTCGCGGTCTTGAAGTCGTACCGCACATAGCCGCCTCGGTCCAGGACCTCCACGAGGCCGTCCCATCCTGTTTCGAGAACGGCCTTCGGCGAAACGATCGCCCGGGAAGCGAACTCGCGGAAGGTCTTTTTCACGATGGTTTCCGATATCCTCGCACCGAAGAGCACGGACGCGAGGAACCACCTGAATATCTCCCGCGAGCGTCCCTGCGAAAGGTCGATCCCAAGCTCAGCGGAGAACCTTCCCGGGTACTTCCCCCGAAGCGCCCGTATGGCTGATGTCGCGGTCATGATGCGTAATACCATGCCAGAACATCCTCGTCGAAATAGATCCGGTGGGTATTCCCGTCGCTTCCCTTGATCCTGAAGAACCGCTTTCGCATCCTGTCCTCGGACCCTTCCTCGATCCAACGGTCCGTGATCTCCATGACGTCGATGCGCAGCCCCCGGAGGATGAATGTCACGGGCCGCTCATCACCCTTGTTGCCTGAATAGGATATGACGTCGATCTGCTCAGCGTACATACGACGATCTCCCTCGTCCGGGACAGGAGAAATGCACGATTGTGCGCATCTGTGCAGTCTTCCGATGAACTGCTTTCTCTCTTGATATATCATATAGCATAAGAGGAGCTCCTTTGCCGAGCTCAGGGACCAGGAACATCGCCGTCTGAAGCTCGAACATGACGACACCGTGCTACAATATTAATACATATACTTCCCCAACGGCATGAGGTGATCCCTATGAAGTTCGCACATCCTTTCCTTTTCTCTTCCCTTATGGCGATCCTCGTTGCAGCAGGCTCCCGCCCTGCAATGGTCCTTGCTGAAGGCGATCCCTTGCCGGGTCCGCCTTCAGGAACGATCAAACTGCCTCAGCCGGTCCATGACGGCAGAACATCCCTGGAAAAGACCCTCCAGGAACGGCGTTCCATCCGGCAATATACAGACGCGTCGATACCGCTTTCCGATCTGTCGCAGCTTCTCTGGGCTGCCCAGGGCATTTCCGGATCAGGGGGGAGGCGGACCGCACCTTCTGCTGGAGCGCTGTTCCCGCTTGACGTATACGTCGTTGCCGGCAAGGTAACCGGCCTCTCCGCAGGCATCTATTCGTATGATCCCCATAAGCATGAACTGACCAGGGTCGCGGACGGCGATGCCAGGGCGGAATTGAGCAAGGCGGCCCTGGGCCAATCATCGATCAAGAGCGCTCCCGCGGTCCTGGTGCTCTCCGCAGTGTACGAACGGACGACGGTCAAATACGGCGAGCGCGGCATCCGATACGTGCATATGGAAGCGGGCCATGTTGCTCAGAACATCTATCTCCAGGCAGCCGCTCTCGATCTTGGCACGGTGGTCATAGGCGCTTTTGATGATGACGGCATAAGGAAGGTCCTGCACATGACGGGCCGGGAGCATCCGTTGTATCTTATGCCCGTCGGAAAAAAGTAACATGGAAATCGTGAACATTCTCGTCGCGCCGATCGGCGCAGTGGATCTGGACGCGCTCGGAGCCATAAGCCGCGCCCTACGGGAAACGTACCACTGCGAGACCGTGGCGGGAGAATCATTGACCGTGCCGCACGAGGCCTATAGTGCGCGAAGAGAACAATACCACTCGACAAAGCTACTGGCCATGCTGGAAGCGCGGAAACCCGATACCTGCGATCTCCTGCTCGGCGTGATCGATGAGGACCTCTATGTCCCCGAGCTCAACTTCGTGTTCGGCGAGGCCGACCCGGTCGCAGGGGTCGCGGTCATCGGTCTTCCGCGGCTTCGGCAGGAGTACTACGGCCTCGATCCGGACCGGGAGCTCTTTCTCCTGAGGGCCGCGAAGGAGGCGATCCATGAAACGGGCCATACCTGCGGCCTCGGCCACTGTTCCGATCACCGGTGCATCATGCATTTCTCGAACAGTCTCAGGGACACGGATGTGAAGGGCCCGCGGTTCTGCGCCCGGTGCAGAACAAAGCTGGCAGCCGGCCCATCATGAGGCGGGTACGATAAGGTAATAACCCGAATCACCAACCATGGACGGTCGAAGGTTCCCTGCAGCATGCTGCAGGGAACCTTCAGTATCGATCGTGATACGAAAGGCGAAATGCAAAAAAGCAGATGAGACGACCCCAAGGGCAATTTCTCCATGGCAAACCCACCAAAGAACATTCTTATTACCGGCCTCCCGGGGAGCGGCAAGACCACGCTCATACAGAAGCTCGCGATTGAGCTTCGGGAATACGGCCCCATCGGGTTTTTCACCGAGGAGATACGGGAGCACGGCGTGCGAAAGGGCTTTAAGCTCACGAGCCTCGACCAGAAGAGGTCCGGCGTGCTCGCGCACGTGGATATCAAGGGCCTGCATCGGGTGGGGAAATACGGCGTTGATCTAGAGGCGTTCGAGCTGTTCCTCGGAACATTGCCGCTCTTTGACCCGTTGCCGCGGATCGTCATCATCGACGAGATCGGCAGGATGGAGTGCCTCTCCGCAGGTTTCCAGCACCTCGTCGCATCGCTCCTTGACGCGCCTGCACCGTTCATGGCGACCATCGCCCTCAAGGCCGGCGGCTTTATCGACGAGGTCAAACACCGGCATGATATCCTTCTCTACGAGATCATCGGGCGGAACCGGGACGCTCTCCTGACGGTCATCGCCGGTCTTATCCGTTCCCTGCTTCGCCACGCTCCCTGAAGGAGGAGCCTCGTTGCGCCCTTGCCGCGCTCTGTGCTGCTAGACCGTAACGCCGTCCAGACGCGTCAGGCCGGCTTCGCGCGCGAGCGCGACCGCCTCCGCGAACTCTTTCCCCGTGATCCTTCTGTCGAGCGGCGGATGTTCGCATGCCTTGTAGCAGGGGTAGTACTGGTCCATGATATTGACATAGGTGTTCTTCGATATCTCCTCGGCAATGAACCTGACGACCTCCCGGGTACCGGCGATGCCGCCGGGCAGGACGAGATGCCGCAGCAGAAGTCCCCGCAGGGCAATGCCCTGTTCATCCATGGCCAGATCTCCGACCTGACGATGCATTTCCTTGATGACCGCTTTTGCCACCGTAGGGTAGTCCCCGGCCTTCGAATACTTGAACGACATTTCCGGATCGGCGTATTTGAAGTCAGGCATGTAGATGTCCACAATGCCGTCCAGGAGCTTGACGGCTGCGAGAGACTCGTACCCGCCGCAGTTATACACGATCGGGATGGCTAGCCCCCGGCCTGCTGCGATCGAGAGGCTGCGCAGGATCATGGGCATCTGATGGGTGGGCGTGACGAGATTGATGTTATGGCAGCCCATGCCCTGAAGCTCGATCATGACCTCCGCGAGCCGTTCGAAGGACATCTCGCTCCCTTCACCCAGGTGGCTGATCGTGTAGTTCTGGCAGAAGATGCAGCCGAGGCTGCAGTGCCCGAAGAAGATGGTCCCTGATCCGTGCATACCCACCAGGGGCCGCTCCTCGCCGAAGTGGGGCCCCCAGCTCGACACGAACGGCCGGACGCCCGTCCTGCAGACCCCGAACCTTCCCGCGGTCCGGTCGACCTTGCACTCCCGGGGGCAGAGCGTGCAGCTTTTCAGGATCGCTTCCGCAGTCCTGACCTTATCAGCCAGGGCCCCGGAAGGGAGCTTGAGATAGGCAGATCTGCTGCTCGATGGCGTCATGGCCTTGCTGATTCACTTCTTCTTGAATCCAGGAGCGAGCGCATTCCCCGTAGCTTGCAGCGGGGTAAGCGAGCGATCAGAATAAATAGTACTACCGTGAGGATCGAAGCTCCCTGCAGCTTGCTGCAGGGAGCTTCAACTCTCGTTCATCACAAAAAAGACTCCCCTTTCCTTAGAGTATGCCATAATTAAAAGAGGGAGGTGATGTTATCATGTTCCTATCCGCAAAAAGAGTCGTCCGGATCCTGATCTATTTTCTGGTCATGCTCCTTATCCTCTTGTATCTTGCCCTCTCCGCTGCAGCGGACCAGCACACGCTCAAGCGGCAGCAGATGGTCGAGCAGGACATCAGGGGCAGGGGCATCCGGGACCCCGTCGTTCTCGGCGTCATGGGCAGAGTGCCGAGGCATGTGTTCGTGGATGCATCCTACCAGGACAAGGCATATGGCGACCATCCACTGCCGATCGGAGAGGGACAGACCATATCGCAGCCCTATGTGGTCGCGCTCATGACCGAGGCCCTGGGACTGAGGCCTGCCGACCGGGTGCTGGAGATCGGAACGGGCTCAGGCTACCAGGCGGCAGTGCTTGCCGAGATCGTGAAGGAG
Organism: Nitrospirota bacterium; assembly: GCA_013334545.1. GTDB lineage: Bacteria > Nitrospirota > UBA9217 > UBA9217 > UBA9217 > JAAXXJ01. Next base: position 6,677 of record JAAXXJ010000048.1, read on the forward strand.
GTCTATACCATCGAGATACGCAAGCCCCTTGCCGACCGGGCTGCGAAGACCCTCGCTGACCTCGGGTACCGGAATGTGAAGGTCAAATTCGGCGACGGGTACTTCGGGTGGGCCGAGCAGGCGCCTTATGACGCGATCATCATCACGGCTGCGGCAAACCACATCCCTCCGCCGCTCATCGATCAGCTCAAGGAGCGCGGAAGGCTCATCGTGCCGCTCGGCAGCACGGTGTATTTCCAGACCCTCACCCTCGCGACGAAGCGGAAAGGGGAGCTGGATGTTGAACAGATATGCCCCGTGGCCTTCGTGCCCATGACCGGCAAGATGCTGGAGCGGTAAATAGTCGGGATCTCTCCCTGCTGAGCGGATCTATGACGGTGATTCTCAAATTCCGCAGCTGGACCCGCACGGCGCTGTCCTTAATATATACGGATTTTCTGACTTTTATGTGGGTCGTTAAACTGTAAAGGTGTTGATTCATGTTATTTAAAAAGTTTTTTTGTCACCTTTCTTGCGTGCCCAAGAAATGTGACCGAAAGAAGGGCACCCTGCTGAAAACACCTTTGCTCGCAGGCTCGGTCGTCCTCGGTACATTTCGGAAACTCGCCCTTCGGGCTCAGACAGTCCGAAATGCTTCACCCTCGAACTCGGCCGCCTGGCTAAATTTTCGCATGGGAACCGCGCAAGACACTTTGATCCTAATCTTTACCCAAACCCCGCACGTCCCCGGAGCGGACCTATGAAATTTTGGGGCACCTGTCTTGGCCTAAGGTAGCGTCCCAAAGGGCGAACGCGCACTGTCTGAGGCCGCAGGCCGAGTTTGCGCGGTCGAGCGGACGTGGCCTTAGACAGGTCAAAAATTTCATTAAGGACGCGAAGGGGATGTGCAAAAAATCATACGTCATACTCTTGAGGACGCAAGCAGAATTAAAGCGCCCACATCAAACCCAGAAGACCCATATATACTAACGATAAAGCAAGTCTCTTGAACCTGCCTATCCATACCTCCCGGGCTGCCCAAAAAAGAATCATTTTTTTCTGCGGCCTGGTTGAAGCTCCCTGCAGCAGACCTCAGGGATCTTCGATCAGATATTCCCCGGACCTTTTGCAGCATCCCCTCCCCGCCGGATCACCCAAAAAGCCGCCATATACGCCGCTGCGCCGCAGAGCAGCACGAACTGATATCCCGTTGACAGGGCAAGCATGATGGCAAGGATCGGGGCGATCACCGAAAAACAGCCGTTCACTGCCCACGCCCAGGGAACGAGATGGGGAGCAGTCGAGCCGATGATCGAGATGCCGAGGGGGAAGGGGATGCCCATCAGGACGCCTGCAGGCATGACGATGCAAAAAGAAAGAACGATCCGCATCATCAGCGATTGGCCGCTCATTGCCCCGATGGTCAAGGGCAGCAGGATGCTGTAGAGAAGCACGGTCCCCGCGAGAACAAAAAGGATGCGGGGGCTCCGCATCGACCGTATGCGGCCGCCCAACGCGCTCCCCATGCCCGAGCCGATCAGGACCGATGCGATGACCGTGCTTGCAGCCGAGGACGGGTTCTCAAGACCGAGGATCATGTTCTGGATGAATGCGATCTCGACGAACAGATACGCCACGCCGAGAAGGGCGAAATACGCGAGTGCCCGAACATGGCTATAGGTGAAAGCCGCGGCTCCTGTGCGCCTCTGCGTGACGAGCGGAAGGAGGATCAGGAGCGCGCTCACGATGAGCACTTGCACGAAGAGGACCGGCAGGAGATACCCCTCTTCGATGAAATAGTGCCATTTCTCTCCCATGACCCGGTAGATCGCCTTGATGTTCTCGATCTTCAGATAGTAATGAAAGAAGGGCCGTTCATCCGTAGCCGGCCGGACGTCGAAGAGGTAGTCGGCCATGAACCGCTCCCGGCTATCGTTCTTCAGCAGCCGCTGGAAGGCTTCGGCATATTCGTTCCCCGGTTGCCTGATGTAGACATTGCTTTCTCCCGGCGTGATCCCGGGGTAGTACACGACGTCGAACCGCATGTCGCGCGAAAATGTCCTGATCCGCTGGATGTCCTCCCCGGTCAGCGGCGATCGTTTCACGATCACGGTCAGGGTGTCCCAGCTTCGCACGGCAGCCACGTGCCGGGAGATGTCGGTGATGCCGCCTGCCTCCGCGCTTTCTGCCAGGGTCGCGAGCAGGCGAAGCTCCGTTCTCGGCGGCGGAACGATATACAGGTTCAGGGCGAGGAATCCCCCGGATCTCAGGTGGGACAGGTACTGCTCGAAGGCCTCGATGGTGAACCGGTAGTCTTCTGCAAACCCGAAGGCCGCTGACGGCCACGAACCCATCAGCGAGAGATCGATCAGGTCGAATGTTCGGGCCGATGCAGCGAGCCACGTCCGCGCAAGCCCGGCCCACGCCTGGTGCTCAGGGACGGACAGTGCATGCGTCCGGCCGTATTCCCGCATCACGCAAAGGGTAAGCGGATTCGAGTCGATGGCGGATATGGTCCTGGCCCCGAACTGCCGCGCAGTAAGGAGCGCGAGGCCGGCCCGCGGCTCGATGATCAGCACATCGTTGGTCCTCCCCATCCGGTAGGCCAGGCTGGAGGGGAGGGAGCGGACAAAGGCGAGCCTGCTGCTGTCCGACGCATCGGTCATGGCATAGATCTCGCCTGCGTCAACGGCCATTCCGGTCTGTTCAGGAAGCGGTTTTCGGTACGTAAAGCTCAGGCCGGGTGCGAACCGTACTGCAGGGCTCGTGAACAGGTCGACGCGCGAGTACGGGCTGTACGCGGTGTCGAGGTGCCTGGCGCCGGGCATCTGCATGGCAAGCGAAAAGGGCTTGTAGGGCGATATCCTGGGCCGGAAGAACGCAGGATGCAAAGAGAGGACGGCGATGTTCACAACGATCAGCAGCGCGGAGGCCAGCCGGATCGTCCGTCCGGCAGGCGGGAAGAGAAGCACCGCGGCAAGGAGCGTGGAGAGGATGAGCACGCTCGTCTCGGGTCCGCCGAGGGAGAGCAGCCAGACCATGGCAAGCGCACCGGCGCCGGCCCCCGTGAGGTCCGACGCATAGATCCCGTTCGCATCATGCAAAAGGGTGGAATAGGCAGTGGAGACGATCATCCCGAAGCAGAGGAAGGGAGTGCAGAGAATCACGTAATAAAGTCCGATGGCGAGAAGCTGGAGCCTGTCCCAGGAGAGCCGCGCCGGGTCGAAGGGGACGCTGTTCGCAAGGAGATAGGACGCGGGGATCCCGATGGCAAGAAGGAGCGCATAGCCCGGCAGCCGGCGGATGTCCCTCAGGCCGGGAAGAACGGAAAGCAGGGTACCGCTGGCGCCGATGCCCAGCATGGCTATGCTGATGACCATGAACGCGAAATGATACCAGAGGGAGATGGAAAAGATGCGCATAAGCGCCAGTTCGTAGGAAATGCTGGCGAACGAGGCGGCGAAGATGAGCCTCAGGAAGGCGCGGTTGGTATCGCCGTATCTCTCCATGTGAAGATTCTAACATACAACCGTCTTTCATGAGAGCAGCAGGAAGGCCTCCAAAGGCATACGATAACCGTTGCCGGGATCGCATGCCCTTTGAGCGCCGATCGCCCGCAGTCCCGTAATATAAGGGTTATTCAGATGGCCAGCCCTCGGTTATTCCTGACTGAGCCCGCGGGGCTTTTTCGCGATCCAGTTCAGGAGCATGGCCGTTCCCCGACGTGCTCCCTTGAGGCATGGGAGGACTTTTTCGCCTGCTACCGAGGCTTTTGCATTGTCATATGATGGGGATTCTGCTATTATTCATTTCTGTACGCACGGAATAGCACCTGCCGCTCATAAACCGAAAAACTTTTCCCTCCGACGCAAAGGAGAGCTTACTGCATGGGACGGATTCCCTCCCTTTCCTTTCCGGCCCTGCCGGCTGCCGCGATGCTGATGCTGCTTTCGGCCTGCGCGTCCACTGACCTTACCTCGGTCTGGAAGGAAGCTCAGTAAAAGGGCCATGCCCGGAAGATCAGGGTTATCGGCATCTACGCGTTGGTCCAGACGAACCTCTATGACCTTGCCTCCGGAAAGCTCATCTGGACAGCCTCCTCGGAAACCCTGCTGGGCGACAATGCCGGGTCCCGGGTTTCGACGTTCGTCAAGGTGATTGTGAAGAGCCTCGCTGACAATAACGTGATAGCGCCGCAATGAAACGTGTCTAGGAGCGAGCGCATTCCCTGCAGCTTGCCGCAGGGAGCTTCAAATGCCGTCACCGGAGAACGGTGCGGCCAGGAAGGAACGAAAAGAATGACGACGAAGAGGATCGTGGCAGTGGCATTTTCGGCAATCAGCGCGGCCGTCATCATGATGGCCTGCGCGGGGACCAAGCTGGTCGCCCAATGGAGGGACGACGCCTACTCGGGTCGTGCGTCAAATGTCTTCGTGATCGCCTTGCTGCTGGAAACCCGGGTCCGGGGGCCGCAGACCCTGGTGGAGGACGAGTTCGTCAAGCAGCTCAAGGCCCGGGGGACCGAGGCCGTCGCGAGCTATACGGTGTTCCCGGAAGGCCCGCGGCCGACGAAAGACGAGGTCCTGGCCAAGGTCAAGGAACTGGGCGCCGACAGCATCCTCGTTGTAAGGATGCTCAAGAAGGGCATGGGAGATACGCACACACCGACCCTGCGGTATGCCACGCCCAGCGGATTCGACCAGAGCTGGAGCTCCTATGGTTACATGTCGACATCGACCGAGGTGGGCATTCGCGATGTTTCTTATGATTATGACTTCTTATCCGCGGAGGTAACCCTGTATCAGACCGCGACGGGCAATCCTATCTGGTCCGCCATGTCCCAAACGACCTACCAGGAGGGGCCGCTCAAACAGATCAAGCCATTCACCACCACGATCATGAAAGGACTTTCCCATGCAAAGGTCATTGAGTAAAGCGGTAATGCACCCTTTGATCATGCTGCTTCCCGCGGTTTGCCTCGCGCTTTCCGGATGCGCGGCCACGAAGGTCACGCAGGTGTGGCGGGACGAATCCTATCGGCCGGTGAAGCTGAAGAACGTCCTGGTGGTCGCCCTGGCAGAGGTGCCGACCGTCCAGCGGGAGATCGAGAGCCGGTTTGCGAAACAGTTCCGGGACCGCGGCATTACAGTGACCGAGGGCTTCCGGATCATTTCGAACGACCAGCGCAATGCACCTGACTCCCGGGAGGTGGTCGCTGCGAAGGTCCGGGAACTGGGAGTCGACGCTGTCCTGATCATTGAGCGCGATTCCGGCAGGACGGAAAAGGAATACATCCCCGGCATGACCATAGTCCATGGAACGGGATATGGCATGGGCGGTGGAGGAACAGCGGTCGTGGCATCCTCCCAACCCATGGCCCCCACGACGCAGGGGTACGAACATACGAACAAGTTCTTCGGCATGCAGACCCAGTTGTACGATGCAGGGACCGGGAAGATCATCTGGTTCGTACGGACCGAGACGCGGATGAGCGGGCCGCTGCAGGAGGAGATCAAACCGTATGTTGCCGATGTTTCGGCAAGGTTGTTCGGGGAGCGGTTCTTTTGAAGCCGTTGATTCTCCTGCAGCAAGCTGCAGGGGATCTTCAGGGCAGTATGTTCGTTCTCATCGAGCGCTCGCGCATCTTAATGATCCAACCGGTCCGGTCTGCAGAGTGACCATGTCCATGGTGATTCCATCGGATCGGCGACGGAGGGATCGTATGGCGGATATCAAGACAGGATTCCTGAAGATCCACTACACGGACGGACGATCGCAGCGGTTCGAATACGAACGGGCAGGGGAAACGATGGCCAATGTCGCCCAGGTGATCCAGGAGGGGCTCGAGCTGGGCGTCCTGATGCTGCAGCTGCCTGACCCCGACCGGCTCCTGGCCATCCCGTTCACGAGCATCCGCAGCATCGAGGTCGTTCCCCCTCCGCCGAAGTTGTCCAGCCTGGTGATCAAGGTCGTGAACGAGATGGAACAATAAGCGGCATTTCAGAGACAACGAAGAGGGTTCAAACCGTCGAGAGTCAAGGAGGATGGCATGAAACAACATCTTTTTACGATGTTCATGGCAGGCGTAGTGGCAGTGGCGGTCCTCGTAATGCTCGGTGCAGCGCTGCCGGTATTCGCCCAGTCGATCAACCCCTGCACCGAGGACATGAAGACGATCTGCGGGGACATAACGAAGGGCGGCGGCCGCCTGCTCCGCTGCTACGAGGAGCGGAAGGACAAGATATCTACGGACTGCAGGGCCTGGGTGGAAGGAGCAAAAGCGAACGCAGATGCCCTGAAAAAAGCGTGCTCCAAGGAGATAGACGCACGCTGCAATTTCGAAAAAGGCGACCCTCTGGAGATGCTTGACTGCCTTCAGGGGAACTACATCGATCTGTCGATGCAATGTAGAGAACGGCTGAACGAGTTCAAGGGAAGGTATCCTAAGCCGCTTCACTAGTCCGGTTGACCGCGCGGGACACGTCCATGCGGCAGAGGACCTGCTGTCCTAAGGCATGTTGCGGTTTCAAGAGAGGGAGCCCTGGTCGCGTATGAAGCATACGGTCCTTATTCTCCTGTTGATCCTTGTGTTGGTGGTGCTGTTCGGAAGCTGCAGTACTGCACAGGCCCAGCAGCTCGAGCCCCGGGCGTATGCGCCCGCGCCCGTGGGAGTCAACATACTTGGCGTCGCCGCTCTCTACTCGACCGGTGACGTCGCGCTCGACCCATCCGTCCCGATCGAGAACCTTCATGCGCGGGTCCGTATCGCCGCGCCGTTCTATTTGCGAACCTTCGACCTCTTCGGCAGGCAGGCAAGCGCGGGGCTAACGCTGCCGATCGCGGACGTCGATGCCACCGGCGACGTTCTGGAGCAGGGGCGCAGCATCGACCGCACCGGCCCCGGCGACCCCGTATTCAGGCTCGCGGTCAATCTGATCGGTTCGCCGGCCCTGAAGCCGAATGAGTTCGCCACCCGGAGGCGGGAAACGATCCTTGGCACGAGCCTCACAGTCGTCGCACCCTTCGGCCAATACGATTCGAACAAGCTGATCAACCTGGGCACGAACCGCTGGGCCGTCAAGCCGGAGCTGGGGTTGTCGCAGCCCTTGGGCAACTGGGACCTCGAGCTCTATGCGGGGGTCTGGTTGTTCACGGCCAATGATAATTTCTACGGCGGCAAGGTCCGGAGGCAGGATCCGCTGACGACAACGCAGGCCCACGTGGTCTACGCGTTCCAGCCGAACTTGTGGGCATCGCTGGACTTCACCTATTACATGGGCGGCGTATCGACGGTCGGCGGCCAGGAGAAGAACGACCGGCAGGACAACAGCCGTACCGGCGTCACGCTCGCGGTGCCGTTGACCGCGCACCAGTCGCTGAAAATGGCCTGGTCGCGGGGGGTGGCGGTCCGTACCGGTCAGGATTTCGATGCGGTTGGGTTTACGTGGCAGTATTGGTGGTACTGAAAATACGTGCTGCCTGGGAAGAAAGTCCTTATCAGGCGGACCCTCGGATAGGGTAACGGCAATACTTATTCGTGTCATGTGTCCT
>JAAXXJ010000332.1 GCA_013334545.1 Nitrospirota bacterium
CTTGCCCTTCACGCCCCCCTTCGCATTGATCTCGTCGGCGGCCATCTCGTAGGAGCGCTTCATGATCTCGCCGAACTTGGCCGGCTTGCCCGTGAGCGGGAGCGGGATGACGAGATCAAAAGTATCCGCGGCCAGGACCGGCATGGCGAAGACGCCGAAGAGGAACAGGAAAACCGTTGCAAGCGAAAGCTGTTTCATGACATCCTCCTTGATATTAGCAATGCTAATAGTTACATGAGATTCAGTAATACCATGAGGTCGGGAAAATTGCAACCTCAAACTCCAGGTTTACTTCATCTGCGCTTTAATGAACTCCCGGTTGAGCTGGGCGATGAACTGGACCTTGATGCCCTTGGGGCAGGCGGCCTGGCATTCGTAGTGGTTGCCGCAGTTGCCGAAGCCCTGTTCAAGCATCTCCTCGGTCATGACGCAGACGCGCCTCGCTGCCTCGATCCTGCCCTGGGGCAGGATCGCGAGCTGGGTCACCTTGGCGGCGGTGAAGAGCATGGCGGAGCCATTGGGGCAGGCGGCCACGCAGGCGCCACAGCCGATGCACTCGGCGGCATCCATTGCCTTATCGGCATCCGCCTTCGGGATGAGGACGGCGTTGCCATCGGGCACTCCGCCCGTGTGGACCGAGACGTAGCCGCCGGACTGGATGACCCTGTCCAGGGAGCCGCGGTCCACGACCAGGTCCCGGATGACCGGAAAGGCGCGGGCGCGCAGCGGCTCGATATAGATGGTGTCGCCGTCCTTGAAGTGGCGCATGTGGAGCTGGCAGACCGTTGTTTTCTTCTGCGGCCCCTGCGGGATGCCGTTGATGACCTGCGCGCACATGCCGCAGATGCCCTCGCGGCAATCGTGGTCGAAGGCTATGGGGTCCTCTCCCTTCTTGACCAGCGCCTCGTTCACCACATCGAGCATCTCGAGGAACGACATGTCGGGCGTGATGTCCCTCGCCTCATACCGGACAAGCCGGCCTTTGTCCTTCGGCCCCTTTTGGCGCCAGACGTAGAGCGTTAAATTCATAAGGACCTCAGATTCGAAAAAAATAGAACCTTTTTACCACAGAGGCACGGAGACACAGAGAACGTCAACAATAAACCCGGGTTCTTATTGTTATAAATCCAAAGCTAAGTTCGGCAGTTCTTTTGGTACCCTCTGTGCCTCTGTGTCTCTGTGGTGAAAGTTGTTATTTATAGCTTCTCACCGCCAGCTTCACGCTCTCGAATGCAAGCGGCTCCTTATGGAGCTCCGGCGCTTTGCCCGCGCCCCTGTATTCCCATGCCGCCACGTAGCAGAAGTTCTCATCGTCGCGCTTTGCCTCGCCGTCGGGCATCTCGTACTCCACACGGAAGTGGCCGCCGCAGGATTCGTTCCGGTGCAGGGCATCCTGCGCCATGAGCTCGCCGAACTCGAGGAAATCGGCGACGCGGCCCGCCTTCTCCAGCTCCTGGTTGAGCTCAGCGCCGCTTCCCGTCACCTTCACGTTCTCCCAGAACTCCGAACGGATCGCGGGGATGCGCTCCAGCGCCCGCTTCAGGCCCTGCTCGCTCCGGGCCATGCCCACGTTCTCCCACATGAGCCTGCCGAGCTCGCGGTGGAATTCGTTCACGGTCCTCTTGCCGTTGATGGAAAGCAGCTTCTTCGTGACGGCCGTGACCTCTTCCTGCGACTTCTTGAACGCCGCATGATCAGGGGTCACGGTGCCCGGAGTTGTTCTTGCCAGGTAGTCGGCGATCGTATAGGAAATGATGAAGTACCCGTCGGCGAGTCCCTGCATCAAGGCGCTGGCACCGAGGCGGTTCGCGCCATGGTCGGAGAAGTTCGCCTCGCCCAGGACGAAGAGCCCCGGAATGGTGCTCTCGAGGTTGTAGTCAACCCACAGGCCTCCCATAGCATAGTGGGGCGCCGGGTAGATGCGCATGGGCCGCTGGTAGGCGTTCTCGGCGGTGATCTGCTCGTACATCTCGAAGAGGTTCCCGTAGCGTTCGCGGATCTTGTCCTCGCCGAGCCGCTTCACCGCGTCGCTGAAGTCGAGGTAGACGCCGCGGCCTCCCGGGCCGACGCCCCGGCCCTCATCGCAGACCTCTTTGGCCGCGCGGGAGGAGATGTCGCGCGGTGCAAGGTTTCCGAAGGCCGGATACTTGCGTTCCAGGAAGTAGTCCCGCTCGGTCTCGGGGATGTCGTTGGGAGCCCGGTTGTCGCCCTTGTTCTTCAGCACCCAGACGCGGCCGTCGTTCCGGAGCGATTCGGACATGAGGGTGAGCTTGGACTGGTGGTCGCCCGAGACGGGGATGCAGGTCGGATGGATCTGGGTGAAGCAGGGATTGGCAAAGAACGCGCCTTTCTTGTAGGCGCGGTACGTGGCCGTGACGTTCGAGCCTGCTGCATTCGTGGAAAGGCAGAACACGTTCGAGTAGCCGCCCGTGGCGAGGCAGACCGCATCGGCGGCATGGGACACGACCTCTCCGGTGACCAGATCGCGGACCGTGATGCCCTTTGCCTCATTGTTCACGAGCACCAGGTCCAGCATCTCGGCGCGCGGGTGGAGCCGGACGCTTCCCGCCTTGATCTGGCGCATAAGGCTGCCGTAGGCGCCGAGGAGCAACTGCTGGCCGGTCTGGCCGCGGGCGTAGAAGGTGCGCGAGACCTGGGCGCCGCCGAAGGAGCGGTTGTCGAGGTAGCCCGCGTAGTCCCGGGCGAACGGCACACCCTGCGCCACGGCCTGGTCGATGATGTTGTTGCTGACTGCGGCAAGGCGGAAGACGTTCGCTTCGCGGGCCCGGAAATCGCCGCCCTTGACCGTGTCCATGAAGAGCCGCCAGACGCTGTCGCCATCGCTGGGGTAGTTCTTGGCCGCATTGATGCCGCCCTGAGCGGCAATGCTGTGCGCACGCCGGGGGCTGTCCTGAATGCAGAAGGTCTTGACGTTGTAACCCAGCTCAGCCAGAGTCGCAGAGGCGGAAGCGCCTGCAAGGCCCGTCCCCACCACGATGATCTCGAATTTTCTTTTGTTCGCCGGATTGACCAGCTTGAGTTCGAAGCGGTGCCGGTCCCACTTTCCCTCAATAGGGCCTCCGGGCACCTTGGAATCCAATTTCATAACGGCTCCTCCGTTCTACAGAGACAAGAAGAGAAAAACCGGGATCGAGGCAAAGCCGATTCCGATGATGAGACTGAAAACGACAGCCAGCCGCTCCACAACGGGCATGTACTTCGGGTGGCTGAGCCCGAGCGTCTGGAACAGGCTCCAGAACCCGTGGCTGACATGAACCGCGACGATGGTCACTCCCACAACGTAAAACACGGTCCAGAAATTGAAATCGGCAAAGGTGTTGGAGAGGATCGTGAAGTCGTTGATGGTCATCTTGTCAACGAAGCGGAACTTGATGAGGTGGGTGATGACGAAAACCAGGATGAGCGCACCCGTGTAGGGCGCAGTCCTCGATCCGATCGTGCGGCCTCCGGCGCTCCTGTCGACCGCGTACGCCACCGGTCTTGCCATGCGGTTTTGAATGAAAAGATAAAGGCCCATACCGATGTGAAGGACCGCAAAAAAG
>JAAXXJ010000333.1 GCA_013334545.1 Nitrospirota bacterium
GCGGCGCGAAGCGAACGAACGGGCGCGCTGGGTCGAGTTCGTCGAGATCGCAACGGACCCGGCCTTCGAGAAGGAGTTCATGCAGGCCATGCATATCCCGCATATGAAGGACAAGTTCCCGAATGTGAAGGAACTCCTCGCAAAGAAAGGAAGCAGCGTTGAGATCAAGGGATAAGATCGTAGTATCAAATGAACTTCTCGACACTGAGGCCACTGTTGGGATCTTTAACTGAGAAAAAGGCCGATAGAGAACTATGAAGAGTCAGACAGAAATCTGACTCTATCGGCAGTCATCATAGCTTGTTCAGTGTCTTCAGTGTCAAAGTATCCAGTTTTCAGGATTATCACCGCGGACTCCTTTCTGGTGACAGTTATAACGGTAGGGGCGGGAAGACGTTCTCCCCGGACGTTGTTCCTTTCCGCCCTTCTTTCTTTACAGGTCATGGACCGGGATAAGGATGCATATGACAAAAGTTGTCGTCAATTCAGGGGCATGCGGCTTCACCGTCACTGTCAAAGCGGAGAAGGGGAAGGAGCGGACGATCTCGCTCTCCCTTGACACTGCCTGCGAGATGGTCCAGAAGATGCTGGGCGACATCGCGACCGTGGACCAGAGGGTAACGCTCATCGGCTTTCGCGACAACCCGGTCTACCAGTCGGCAGCGAAGCACCTCAAGCATGTAGCCTGCCCGGTCCCGTCGGCCATCCTGAAGGCCATTGAGACCGAAGCGGGCATGAACGTGCCGAAGGATGCGCGGATCGAGTTCGTCAGGGAGAAATGACGGCATTCCTCAAATCTTCCGCGTGCCCGCTGTGTTATACTGAGAGCACCTTTTCGGGAACGGACGGCCATGGGAACGATCATTATCATTGCGGTGTACGGCGTGTACGCTGCGTTCTGGATACGGTTCTTCCTGCATACGCTGGCGTGGTGGCGCGGCCGGGCCGAGGATATGGTCGCGGTCCTTCCGAAGAGGCCGCCGCTGCTCAAGACATGGGCGCTGACCCTGCGCGATGTGGTCCTCTTCTGGCGGCTTCTAAAAGTAAATCCCGCGCTCTGGTTCGGCGAGTATTTGTTCCACTCGACGTTCCTTCTCGTGGCGCTGCGCCATCTACGGTACTTCCTGGACCCTGTGCCGCTGTGGGTCTGGGACCTGCAGCTTTCGGGCCTCATCGCAGGCTATGTGCTCCCCTTTTCGCTGGTGTATATCCTCGCCGTCCGCTTCTTCAGCGAGCGGGAAAAATATTCCTCGACGGCAAACGTCCTGCTTCTTGCCCTGATCCTGGCGATCAGTTGCATCGGGGTACTGATGCACGCGTTCTTCAAGCCCAATCTTGTGGACGTGAAGTATTTCGCCCTCGGGTTGCTGTCTTTGGCTCCGGCGCCGCTGCCGACAGGCGTGCTGTTCCCGCTGCATTTGGTTCTAGTCCTGGTGCTGGTCGCGCTCGTGCCCAGCCACATCGTCACTGCTCCGCTGGTGATGCTGGAGGCCAGGAGGCGAGAACTGGGCCTTCAACAGGTGATGCATGAAAAATGACCGGTCCTTCACCGAAGAGCTTTCTTCGCGCCAGATGCTGGAGTTGGACGCGTGCACACAGTGCGGCGAGTGCCTGAAGCACTGCCCGGTGCAGGACGTGACCGGCAACCAGTCGGTCTCCCCACCAGAAAAGATCCGCATGTTCCGCGAGTTCATACGGAAAACGGACGGGCTCAAAGCAAAGCTCTTCGGATCGACCGAGGTCGACCGCAAGCTTCTTGACGATTTCACAAAGGCCGTCTATGAGTGCACAACCTGCGGCGCCTGCGGCCAGAACTGCCCGGTCGGCATCTTCACGCAACGGCTCTGGCCGACGCTCAGGAAAGAGATGGTAAAGCGTGGCCTCGGGCCTATCGGCGTGCAGGCGAATTTGCCGAAGGTGGTCAAGACCAGCGGCAATCCCTACGATAAGCCAGCTGCTGACCGCTATCGCCCCTGGTTCCCGGAACACGTAGCGGTCGCGGCAAAAGCGGACATTGCCTACTACGCCGGCTGCACCGGTGCGTACGAGGCTCAGCCCATGGTACGGGGCGACGCGCTTGTGCTCGGCGCCATCGGCGAGCCCTTCACCATGCTGCCGTCGGAAGAAGAGGTCTGCTGCGGATTCCCGCTCTTCATCACGGGCCAGCACGATCTGCTCAGGGAACTTGTCGATCGGCTTGTCGAGGGTTATCGCAGCCGGGGCGTGAAGACGCTTGTCTGCTCCTGTCCGTGCTGCGTGAACATCATGGCGCGGGACTGGCCGGTGTTCTATGGCCGTGAACTGCCGTTCACGATCCGGCACATCACGCAGTACGTATCACACGCGTTGCGGGAGGGCCGGCTCAAGATCACGAAGGAACTGAAAGAGTCGGTGATCTACCACGACCCATGCTACCTGAGCAGGGGGGTGGGCGTGATCGAGGAGCCCCGCGAGGTGCTCCGGAGCATCCCCAGCGTCACGGTGCTCGAGTTCGAGCGGCACGGCCTGAACTCGCGGTGCTGCGGCTCCGGCGGCGCGGCCCGGAAGGTGTACCATGAGAACGCAATCAAGATGGGAAGGCAGACGATCGACGAGGCCGTGGCAAAGAAGGCCGACCGGCTTATCCTTTCCTGTCCTGCCTGCTACGCCAAGGTGAACGAGGCCATGCAGGGACACGACAGGCAGATCAGGATCACCGACATCATGGAACTGGTAAGCGGACTGATAGACGAAAAAGCGTGACAGCCGCCACGGAGGCACAGAGGCGCGGAGAAATACTTTTGCAAGGTATATAGACCGACCCTGGCTTTTATCCGTGTATATCCGTGCAATCCGTGGCAACAGACTTCTTCGGTATCATGCTTTTATCTGTGTTCATCTGTGGTTAATCAGTGTCTTTCCGTTTACAGGCCAGAAGACTATGAGCCATTTTTCCATACGCTGCAGAAACTGCGGGAAGGTCCTCGAGCACTCGTACTGCGCCTTTTGCGAACATTGCGCCGATTCGCTGCTGGTTACGGACTACAGTGCGCGGTTCAGTGAGCAGGGCGGCGAGGGTGTCTGGCGCTTCAACTGGCTGCCGGTGCACTCCCCCATCGTGGCGCAGCCGGGCCCGGTCGTGTACCGCTCCGTTGGGCTGGCCGTCCACCTCGGGCTCGAGAACCTCTACATCGCGTTCAACGGGTACTGGCCGGAAAAGGGTGCCGGGCTCCAGACCTGCACATTCAAGGAGTTCGAGGCCGCGGTGGTGCTCCAGAACGCCAGGGAGAACAGGATCGAGGGGCTCATCGTGGCTTCCGCGGGGAACACGGCCCGCGCCTTCGCGCACTTGTCAGCGCTGTCCGGATATCCCGCGGTCATCATTGTGCCGCGCATGTGCCTGCCCGAGATGTGGTACCTTAAGCACTCCACGGGCGTTCCCACGATCGCAGTAGCCGACGGGGACTACTCGGATTCGATCGACGTGGCGCGCAGGATCGCGCGAGTGACCGGTTTTCCCTTCGAGGGTGGCGTCAAGAACATCGCGAAGCGGGACGGGTTGGGCCTGGT
>JAAXXJ010000049.1 GCA_013334545.1 Nitrospirota bacterium
CCGGTCACACGACCTCCACGAAAATCTATGGAGGACCACTCTATGTTCGGAAGGGGGAGGATGCCTTTGTGGCTCGACTGAACGAGAACCTCACATCCCTTCTCAGCCTGGCCTATGTCATTGGTGAATCTACTGATCGAGCTTTAACTCTCGGCATTAATTCTACGGGTTCCTTTGTATATATTGCCGGTCTGACGACTTCTGAAGTTCTCTCCGGCGTGACCGCTACAAGCGCGCAGCAATCCCGCGCAGGCAGCGATGAAGGTTTTATCGCCTATTTCAGCGCCGACCTTTCGAATCTTTTGGGCGCAACCTACCTAGGCGGTGGCACAAAAGGCAGCGGCGCGTATTTCGCTGCCGACTGGATCACTGATATCGCCATCAGCAGTGGTTCTGTATGCGTAGGCGGGATCACTTCATCAGCCGACCTGCCCGGCATTGTTCCAGCCGGACAAAACAAAAGCGCTCAATCCGCCTATGGCGGCGGCCTGAGTGACGGGTTTGTTGCTTGCCTCAGCTCAGATCTTACCCAGATCATTCAATCAACCTATGTTGGTAGCAGTGCCAAGGATACCGTGGATGCCATCGCCCTCGATGGTTCGGATAACGTGTACGCCGCCGGCATTGTGGATGTTAATGTTCAGGATACTGATATGGACGTCAATCTGACCTTGATCAACAGTCTGCTCACCGGTTTTACCACCTCAGCAACCTATCCAATGAAGGGTAATGTAAAAGAGATACTCTATACTGCGGGCGGTGTATTCATTGCGGGTAGCACGGGATCTGACAATCTCCCCGGAATCGCCGTAGACTCCGCACAGACGGCAACCAATGATATTTATGTTTCTCGTCTTGGGACCGACCTCACTACGCAGCGAAGTACTTACCTGGGCGGCAGCGGGGCAGAAACAATAGGAGATATCAATTATGAGCCTGTGAGCGGTGACCTTTTTGTTGTCGGTTCGACCATGTCATCGGACTTCCCCAATACCTCCGGCGGAGCGCAGTCGGTGAAGCAGGGAACGTGGGACGCCTTTGTGCTGCGTATTCATGGCACGCTGGACACGAACAGCGTCAAGCAGGCCACGTATCTCGGTGGTCCGGAACCAGCCGGAGTGACGCAACAGGAGTGGGCTACCTCTGTAGCTGTCCGGTCCAATAAGGGCGTATATGTTGCTGGGAACACTCAATCATTATTCTTCCCGGGTGTGACGGGCGGAGCGCAGCCGTACCGTGACGGCGGGCAATTGGATTACATTGAGGGATTTGTAGCGCTTCTCTCGCTGAATCTCGACTATGCCGCAGTACCAAATATCACGGTGACGCCATCCTCCTGGGATTTCGGTATTGTTGACGTGGGAAGCGCCAATACGAAGACATTCACGATCGGCAATTCCGGTACTGGCATGCTCACGATCACAAGCATTTCGATCAGCGGGGATCCAAACTTTACCCTGAATCTGAACGCCGGTGGGAGTCCAACCTGTGGCAGCATAATAGGCAGTGGCGGTCTGGCGTCCGGATTTCACTGCAGCATCACTGTTACGTTTGTGCCCGGCACGGCAGGAACAAAGAGCGCGTCGTTGACGATCGTCTCCAATGATGACTATAAACCATCTACAACGGTATCCTTGAGCGGAACCGCTGAACCGGACAGCGATGGCGACGGAGTACCGGACAGCGCTGACGACTATCCCTATGACAGCACCAAGGCAAGTCCGCAATCTGCGGCAGGGACCGGCAAGATCATCATTGATGCTTCAGCCAATGCAGGGGTCTCGTTCTACGGGATCGACACGATGCTTGATTCCGATCCGAGCGTCAATCAAAGCGGTAAACCGGGTTGGGCAACGTTTCCTGACGGTCTGATAACCTTCACGGTCAACGGGGTGACGCCGGGCGGTACGATATCTGTGACGTTGACATTTCCTTCACCGATCCCAACGGGTACGGCAGGTCCAAAGTACTATAAGGTGGGACCAAACGGCTTCGTTGAATTCCCTGGTGCGGTATTCATCGGGAGTAATTCCGTCATTCTTACGCTTACTGACGGCGGGAACGGCGACATGGATGGAACGGTAAACGGAAGCATAACCGATCCCGGCGGCGTTGCTGTTCCCACGGGGTCAGGCACTCCATCAGGCGGCGGAGGGGGTGGCGGAGGTGGTTGCTTTATTGCCACGGCTGCGTACGGCAGTCCCCAGGAGAAAGATGTCATAATACTTCGTGAGTTCAGGGACAAGTACCTCCTGACAAACTCACTGGGAAGGACCTTTGTGGAGATGTACTACGCCTATTCACCTCCAATAGCGAACACTATATCACGGCATGAATCGCTCAGGACAACCGTGAGAATGGCACTGGCACCGATTGTGTTCACAATCAAATATCCCTTTATCGCGCTCTTTGTGCTGACGACTGCAGGGATTGTAGTGATCAGGAGAAAACGCAGGTACACGGATGGCTAGGAGGAGGTAATTCCTTAGCGGATCGCGAATATGCTGTTACAGTTTCTGTAAATGAAAAAAGGGATGCGATGTTGCAGCATCCCTTTTGCCTATTTCCCAGAAGGCGCTGCTAATCCGCCCGCACCAGGTCCTCGAACCGGATGTCCACGCCGAACACGCCGATGATGTTGCTCTCGTCGTTGGCTATGGGCGCTGACACGGTGATGCACAGGGCGCCGGTGATCTTCGAGGTGTAGAAGTCCGAGACAAAGCTTTTGCCGTCCTTCATCGGGTTGATGAACCAGGGGCGGTCCGAGAAGTTGTCGCCCAGGCCCGCATGCTCGAACTGGGCCTTGTACTGGATCTGCGTGATGTTCCGCGTCGTCTTTTTCCCCTCGCTGTTGACCACATAGGCGAACTGGATGAAGGGATTCTCGTCCAGGAGCTTCTGGAGTGCCGCTTCCTGCTTCGCGTTGTCCATGGTGCGCATCTCCTTCCGCTCCACCATCTCTTCCACGAGGTGCAGGGCGATCTCCTGTGCCTTCCTTTTCAGCTTGTCGAGGTCCGAAACGAAGTACTCGGGCAGATATTTCTTCGCTTTATCCAGCAGCTCGTCATGGGACATGCTCGTGGTCCTGCCGCGCTCGTACTGCTCCATGACCCACTTATGCATCTTGGCGAGCCCGGGGTGGCGCTTATCGATCTTTTTGTCCGCATCGAGCCCGAGATGGCTGTTCACCCAGTGGGCGATGCCGGCGATGCCGGACTTGTCGGTGATGATCACGCCCATGGGCCGCTTCAGGATCTTGGTGGTGTCGAAGATGTTGTAGATCTCCTCGTTCTTCATCATGCCGTCCGCATGGATGCCGGCTGCCGTTGAGTTGAATTCAGAGCCGACAAAGGGATAGTTCGAGGGGATGGGGAAGCCCATCTCCTGGCGGAAATACTCGGCCATTTCCGTGATCGCGGCGGTATCGATGCCCGCATCGTTCCCGGTCAGGCTGATGTAGTCGATCAGCATGGCCTCGACGGGCGTGTTGCCGGTGCGTTCGCCGAAGCCGAGCAGCGCGCCGTTCACCGCCGAGCAGCCGTAGAGCCATGCTGCCGTGCCGTTCACGAGCCCTTTGTGGAAATCGTTGTGCCCGTGCCACTCGAGGAGCTCAGACGGAACGCCCCCCTCGTGGATCAAGGCGTAGAAGATCTCAGGCACGCCGCGCGGCAGCGAGGTCCCGGGGAAGGGGAACCCGTAGCCCATGGTATCGCAGGCGCGGACCTTCACCGGCATCTTGGCCGCCTGGGAGAGCTTCATGAGGTCCTGCACGAAGGGGATGACGAACCCATAGAAGTCCGCGCGCGTGATGTCCTCCAGATGGCAGCGGGGCACGATGCCTTGCTCCAGGGCGGTGGACACGATGTCGAGGTACGCCTTGAGCGCGTCCTTGCGGGACAGGTTCATCTTGAGGAAGATGTGGTAGTCCGAGCAGGAGGTGAGGATGCCGGTCTCCTTGAGCCCCATCTCCTTCACAAGCTTGAAGTCGTTCTTGTTCGCCCTGATCCACCCGGTGACCTCGGGAAAGCGGTACCCTCGTTCCAGGCACAACCGGACGGCTTCCCGGTCCTTCTCGGAGTAGAGGAAGAATTCCGTCTGGCGGATCACGCCGCTGGGCCCGCTCATGCGGTGCATGAAGTCGAAGATCTCCGCGATCTGTTTCGGCGTGTAGGGCGGCCGGGACTGCTGGCCGTCGCGGAAGGTCGTGTCCGTGAGCCAGATGTCCTTCGGCATGTTGACCTGGATCAGCCGGTCCTCGAATACGATCTTGGGAACGCTCGAGTAGGGGAACAGCTCGCGGTACAGGACCGGCTCCTTAACGTCCTTCAGCTCAAAGGGGATATTGATGGTCTGTTTCTTGATCGTCACGGCAGCCTCCTCACCAACGGTACATCCGAAATGTTACTATCGAAATCCGAATCCCTGAGTACCGTTCGGCAGTCATGCTTCGGATTGCGAATTTCGAGATTCGAGATCGAACTATCCGCGTATTCCCCTGATCGCGGCCGCGTAGTCCTTTGCGCCGAAGACCGCCGAGCCCGCAACGAGAATGTCGGCGCCCGCCGCGGCCACCTCGGCGGCATTGTCGATCTTGACGCCGCCGTCCACCTCGATATCCAGATTGAGCCTGCGGTCATCAATACGCTTCCGGAGCTCCCGGATCTTGTCGAGCTGCGAGGGGATGAACGCCTGGCCGCCGAACCCTGGGTTCACGGACATGATGAGGACCATATCCAGATCGCCCAGAACGTAGTCGAGCGCCTCGAGGGGCGTCGCAGGGTTCAGCGAGACCGCGGCCTTCACATCCTTGTGCTCCCTGATGCTCTGCACCAGGCGGTGGAGGTGATACGCGGCCTCGGCATGGACCGTCAGATAGTCGGCGCCTGCCTTTGCGAAATCGGCGATGTACAGTTCGGGATTCTCGATCATGAGGTGAACGTCCAGCGGCAGCTTCGTCACCTTCCGGGCCGCCTGCACGATGAGGGGGCCGATGGTGATGTTCGGGACGAAGTGCCCGTCCATTACGTCGATATGGATGATGTCTGCGCCCGCGGCCTCAACGGCCCGGATCTCCTCGCCCAGGCGGGAGAAGTCAGCCGACAGGATGGAGGGCGCCACCTTCACTTTTTTCGGCATGGGATACCTCAAGAGAGCCTAAACCACATTCACGATCCGATCTTCGATATGAGGATGCCGCCACGTTGAACCTTGAACGCTGAATATGGACCGTTCATTCATTTTCCCACCATCAGTTCCACAACCGTGTCCGCAGTGAGCGGATATCCGGCGGCGGGCTTCTGCCGCACCACAACCCGATCGCCGGCCTGCTGCTGGGTGCTCGAGCTCAGCGACACGATGCGGTGCTGGAGGCCCATCCGGTCCACCAGCCGGGCCGCCGTCTCCGTTTTTTTTCCGACCAGCGACGGGGTAACGTACAGCCGCCCTTTTTTCCCGAGGCTCACCAGGAGGCTTACCCCGCCGCCCTTTTCGAGCGGTGTCCCCGCCGGCGGGTCCTGGGCGATCACCAGGTCCCGCTCAACTGTTTCGGACCACACCCGCGCCACATCGAAGGAGAGAAGGCCGCCTTGCCGCAGGAGGATCTCTGCCTTCCGGTACTGCTCGCCGATCAGCCGGGGCGCCAGCAATTCGCTCGGGCCCTGACTGACCACGACGTGCACGGCCCGCCCCTTCTTGAGGCCCGTGCCCGGCGGGGGGGCCTGGGATACCACGGCGTCCCGGGGGATGGCCTGGTTCGGCTCGCGGCGGTCCACCTTGAGCTGCAGCCCATGCTGGCCGACCACCTCGATGACCGTGATGATGTCCTGGCCCGTAAGGTCCGGGACCCTCACTTCTTCTTGGCGGAGCAGCAGCGCGATGACCGCAAAGGCACTGACGATGCCTATAACGATCAGTGTGAGGAATATCCCGATGCCTTTGAGGAAACGGTTCATGAGTGAGGAACAAATTCGAGCTCGTATTTTACCAGCAATAAGGGGAATATGCAAGCAGATACAATACAGATACAATACACGGGCTACCAAAAAACAAATCTCTTTTTATCTGCACGCCGGTGCTCAGGCCCGCGCAGGCATGCCACCTTGCCCTCTCCATTTTATCTGACTCGACGGCCGCTCAGGAGTGCTTACGCCATGCACGCGCACGCAAGATCGGTGGTTTACAGGCCTTGTTCCGAGCATGCTGGTGCGCGGACCTGCTCACGGCATGCAGGGGCTTTTGGGACTTCAATCAGCAAGTCGCTGTTGCCTTTCCCCAACCCCGGGCAGATCGGCTGCGACGACTGTGCGTTCAGATACCCCAATCTGCATCAAACAAAAACCGATCTACATGCAGGGCGGCCGCAGGAGGGCTGGCGGGACAGGCGAGAGGGAAGTGTACCCTGACCAGGGAACCCGGCATGCCAACGTGTCGGGGCGATGTGCGTCCAACATAATACAGATGCCATCTGGTCCGCGAGAAGGATCCAAGAGCTTACACAACCCGCACATGATGGAGAAGACCCTGTTATGAAAAAAAGCGGGATGACCATCCGGTCATCCCAATGGTTCTTGGCCGCCTGCACGCATGCCTTCTCCGCCTGGAGGGAGGACATCCTCGTGTCGAGGTGCTTCAGGATATCTGCCTTCCGCTCTTCAAAGCCCATGCCCTGCCCCTTCGGCGCCTGTTCGCTGTCTGCGGCGAAGGCCGCTGCTGCAACGACCAGTGACAGAACTGCTGCTGCGATCACTGCCCTTTTCATAGCTCCTCCTTGTCCGACAAAGTCGGGAATTTGTAACGCTGCAGGGTGCAGGGTAGACACGGGATGGCGGAATAGGTTTAATCCAGAACGAGCGCATCCCCGTAGATTGCTGCGGGATTAGCAAGCGATTAGAATAAAACACAACCTTGAGGATCGAAGCTCCAGGCTGTTATCCTCAGGGAGCTTAAATCCAGGAGCGAGCGATGAGAATAACGATACTTCCTTAGAGGATCGAGGACTCCCTGCAGCTTGCTGCAGGGAGCTTACATCGGCGAAAGGATAGAGGTTACCAGAGAAGGGGTTTGCCGTCGCGGAAGAAACCGCCCATCGGTCCATCGCTTGTCCTAGTCGTCCGTTTTCAGTTCATCGGCGTCCACAAGTCTGGCCGTTTCGGCGTACTGGTTCGCTGCAGTGACGCCGACCTCCTGGAGCATGCGGCCGTAAGTGTC
Organism: Nitrospirota bacterium; assembly: GCA_013334545.1. Taxonomy (GTDB): domain Bacteria; phylum Nitrospirota; class UBA9217; order UBA9217; family UBA9217; genus JAAXXJ01. The sequence goes on from JAAXXJ010000049.1 coordinate 7,207, forward strand.
CTGCACGAGGTCCGCCGGGATACCGAGGTCCTTCGCGATCTTGTCGAGCGGGTCCTTTCCGCTGAAATGGCGCTCGGCGATCATGATCTTCAGGAAATCGGCCTGGATGAGCTTCTCGAGCTCCTTGTCGGAAACGGTGTAGGTCTCATACGCCTGCTTGAGCGTCTTGCCTGCGCTAACGGCCTCGCGGAACTTCGTCACAGCCTCGGTGTAGATGCGGTCCTCTTCGGGCGTGAATTCCTTGAACGCGAATTCCGGCATGTTCTCTTCTTTTGGGGTCTTTTTCTTTTTCATGGTATTTCCTTTGCGGTCATCCCCGCGGAAGCGGGGATCCAGAAATCACTGGATTCCCGTTTGCACGGGTATGACGGGTTGTGATTTTTTCTGCGTCCCTTCGGCTGCGCTCAGCACAGGACTCTGCGGTGAAATATTTATTACATCTTCCGCTTGTCCTTCGGCCTGCGCTCCGGCACCTGCCGATGCTCGATCTTCCCTTCGTTCCAGTCCGGTGAAACGTAGAGCTCACAGTAACAGCTTCCGTACTCCTTGATGTCCGGGTCCCGGTACACGCAGGGGCAGACGATGTCCTTGTCCTGGTCCTTAGTCCCCCACGCTAGGCGGCAGGGGCAGGAGCGGTACCCGTAGCGCCGTTCGTTCGTGAGCAGGCCCCGCAGGATGTCCAGGACGAACTCCCGGTCCTTGTTCAGGCGGATGCCCTGGGATTCGGCATAGCGGGACAGGATGGGATAGAGCTCCTCCGCGGTCATGGTCTATTCACCAAGCGCTTTGCGGATGCGTTCCTCGTTGAATCCCACGACGACCTTGTCGTCGATGCAGATCGTGGGGAATGTGCAGTCCGGGTTCAGCTTTCGCACTTCGTCCATGATGCGATCGCGCTCCGCGCCGGTCAGGAGATCGACGTCGGTAATGTCAACCTCGATACCTGCGTCATTGAAGAACTTTTTGGTCCTCAGGCAGTGGGAGCAGGTGCTCAGGGTGTAGAGCTTGATCTTCTTGTTCTTCGACGGGGCCATGCCGCCTCCTTGCTGGAAAGCTGCGGCAGTATAACACGGAGCAGATGACTATGCAATTATTTTGACCTATCCCGTCTTGACAGGTAGCTCTTCCCGTGAGAAAATTATCATATGAAACGATTATTGATCGTAGGGATCGCGGGGCTGCTGCTCGCCAGTTGCTCGCCAGTGCTGGACAAGCGGTTCATGCAGGAAGGGGCCCGTGAGTTCCAGCTTTCCCATCTTGTGGAGACCCCCGAGGTGTTTAAGGACCATCTTTTCGTCTTCGGTGGCGTGATCGTGGATACGAAACTGACGGAGCAGGGATCGCAGATCGAGGGCTTGTTCGTGAACGTGGACCGTCGGGGTTCCCTGAAGGACCCGGCGCATTATCAGGGCCGGTTCATCGCGCTCTATCCACGGTCCAAAGGCCTGCTGGACCCCATGATCTACCAGAAAGGGCGTCAGATATCGGTGGCAGCGGATTTCGTCGAAGTGCGGAAGGGGAAGATCGACGAGATGGGATATGCCTATCCGGTATTCGAGATACGCCAGATCTATCTGTGGGACCGGTACACGGACCACCCTTATGACTACTGGCCCCCTTCCTATTACTACCCTTATCCCTACTATCCCTACCCGTACTATGGTTATGGTCCGTGGTTCCGTCCCTATCCTTACTGGGCCCCACCACCATGGTAGCGGAGGTCTTCTCACCACCCGCGTCGTCGGCTACAATACGGCGATGCAAGATCCTAATCAATTGATCGAGTTCAGCGACGCTGCATCGGCAACTATTCATAGAGTGGGGGGCATTATCATGGAGGGACAGCAGAACAGAGGCCAACCTTTGGTGATCGCCCTCCTGCCGGAAGTTGGCTTCTCTCTTGCCGTACTCGCCGGGCTTGCAGCTGCCTTGGCTGGGTTTGGGCACCGGTGGGGATGGTGGCATTACCGGACGGGTTTCATGGTCCTGAAAGGCGCCGCTTACGTTGGTATCGCGGCGGCAGCGGTGTCGGTTGCCGGCCTCATCATGACCCGGCCGCTGCTCCTGCGGCAGGGCGCGGTCCTCTCCCTTGCCGGCATCCTGGTCGGGCTTCTAACCGCTGGCATTCCCTGGTCATGGCAGCGGACGATCAAGAAGGTTCCACGCATCCACGACATCACGACGGACACGGAAAACCCTCCGACGTTCGTTGCCATCCTGCCTCTCAGGAAGAACGCCATGAACCCCGCGGAATACGGCGGCCCCGACATCGCAGCTCAGCAGCGAAAGGGGTATCCTGATATCGTCCCGCTCCATTTGGCCGTGCAACCGGCCCGTGCGTTCGAGCAGGCCGTGCAGGCCGCCCGGGATATGGGCTGGGAGATCGTGGATGCCAGTTCCGACCGGTTGCACATCGAGGCCACGGATACCACCTTCTGGTTCGGGTTCAAGGACGACGTGGTCGTCCGCGTCATGCCGGATCCACAGGGGAGCCGCATCGACGTGCGTTCCCTCTCCCGGGTGGGGAAGAGCGACGTGGGGACGAATGCAAAGAGGATCCGGGCCTTTCTCCGGAAGCTTGATCAAATGAAATAGTGGCCGTTATGGTGCCGTCCGACGGGTCGCTCCGCTGTTCTCCCAAACACATAAATATCCCGATTCGTGCTTTGACATTCTGAGGACTCGTATCTATACTATTGTCAGGTTCATGGCATCATGCTTGATATCACTGACCGATAGCGAGGAGGGGCCCATGAAGAAGCGGATACCATTGGTCGGGACGCTGGTTATTGTTCTCTCTGTTTTCGTCACCATCGGAGGCGGGATCGCGTTGGCCCAGACCGCGGAGCCGCCGGCGCCGGCGGGCAAGGTCGAAGAACTGTCCGTGCAGCCGAGCCAGCCTGAAGCACAGCCTGAACAGGCCGCTCCTGTGGTCAAGCCCGGGGAGCCGCTCAATACGGCGAACAAGCTGAGGCTGCAACTGGAGGGATTTTTTGGCTACGGATTTGACTCGAACAAGGTGGGCACGACCACCGAGGGCAATGATGTGAAGATCAGCGCTGGCGGTGGATTCGGCTATGGGGCGACGATCGGATACGGGCTTTCGAGAAGCGTCGACATCGACGGCACGCTCGGTTTTCAGGTCAGCGGGCTGTATCCGTACGTGAAGAATGCTGATGGATATTTTGCGCGCTCGCTCCTCCTTGCGACGGTAAAATATAAGATCCCCTTCCGCGAAAACCTTCAGTGGAAGGTCGGTGTCGGGGCTGGCTATTATATGGGCGGTAAGATGGACATCGAGATAGATCCGGGAGTCCCCGGAGCGGGGCATTATATCTACGATTACCAGAACGCGACCGGTATTCACGCGACAGGCGAGCTCGAGATCGCGCTGCAGCGGAACCTGATGCTCGCGGTGGGGCTGAAGTATTACATGGTTGAGTACAAGGTTGAAAAGGCGACCCAGAACGGTGTGCCCGTGACGGTGCCATCCGAATTTCGGACGCTTACAGGCGATGGCGTGGATATCACGGTAGGTATTGCGGTATTGTTTTAGTGACTCGGAAAGGGCAGCAGAGAGGCTGAAGGAAGGGGCGGACCGGATCGGAGGGTCCGCCCTTGTCATTTTTTCATCACAATCCGCTTGCGCCAGTTCTTTCCCTTGGCAGGAAGATCGCTCCGGTAGTGTGCGCCAACGCTCCCTTCGCGCTTGAGCGCTGAACTGGTGATCAGCAGGGACGTGGTGATCATGTTCCTGAGCTCCAGGGCGTCTCGGTCCCGGGGCGGGTTCCTGATCATGCGGTCCCACTCGCGCAGCTTCCGCATCGCGACGGACAGGCCCTTCCTGTCCCGCACGATGCCCACGTTCTCCCACATCAGTTTCCTCAGCGCCGTCCTGACGTGTTCGATATCTGAAGCAGTGAACACCCCTTCACGCTTTGATCCTGCCGCAGTTCGTGCCGGTGTCATTGTAAGGGGTCCCTTCCGGTGCCGTGCCGCGTATCGCGCGAGGCCGATGCCCGCCCGTTCGCCGAAGACCAGCCCTTCAAGAAGAGAGTTGCTCGCCAGGCGGTTCGCGCCATGGACGCCGGTGCAGGCGGTCTCGCCGGCCGCGAAGAGGCCGGGGATCGACGTGGCGCCCCAGAGGTCGGTCCTGACGCCGCCCATAATGTAGTGCGCCGCAGGAGAGACGGGGATAGGTGCGCTGGTGATGTCGATGCCATAGGTCTTGCAGGTATTGTATATGCGCGGGAAACGTTTCTGAACATACTCAGCGCTCAAATGGGTCATGTCCAGGTACACATGGTCGGCGCTCGTTGACAGCATCTCGGAGTGGATGGCGCGGGTGACCACATCCCGCGGCGCGAGCTCCCGGGCCGGATGGTAATCGTCCATGAATCGGAGCCCATGGATGTTCCTGAGCATGCCGCCCTCGCCGCGCATTGCTTCGGACAGGAGGAACTGGGGGGCGCCGGGCAGGAAAAGCGCCGTCGGGTGGAACTGGATGAACTCGAGGTCCATGAGCTCCGCGCCTGCGCGCCAGGCCATGGCCATGCCGTCGCCGGTAGCGACCGGCGGATTGGTGGTCCGCTCGAAGAGGCTGCCGGCGCCGCCCGTGGCGAGCATCACCGCTCGGGCGTGGATGAAGAGGACCTTCTGCTGTTTCTGCTGAATGATCAAAGCCCCGGTGCATGCTCCCTGTTCGATGATAAGGTCTTTCGTGAAGGCGAAATCGATCTTGGTCGCCCTGTGCATCGACCGGACCTTGTCGATGAGGACTCGCATGATCTCATGTCCCGTGGAATCCCCCTGGGCATGGAGGATCCTCCGCTTGGAATGCGCCGCCTCCTGGGTGAAGGCGAGCCTTGTGCCCTCTCTGTCGAACTCCGCGCCCCAGTCTATGAGCTCGCGGATGCGCATGGGTCCTTCCTCGACCAGGGTGCCCACGGACTTCCGGATGCAGAGTCCGTCGCCTGCCTTGATGGTGTCGTCGAAGTGGATCGAGATCTCGTCCTCGTCGGAAAGGGCCACGGCCACGCCGCCTTGGGCATATTCGCTGCTGCTCTCCGAGGGCGCATCCTTGGTGACCACGAGGACGTCACCGTTACGCGCCAGCTCCACCGCGGCCCGGAGGCCCGCGACGCCGCCGCCGATGATGAGGAAGTCGGTCGCGATATGTTCAGTAGTGTAATTCATGAGCATTCAGAAGTCAGGCGTCAGAAGCCAGGAGTCGGGAGTGAGCAGTCAGGAGAAACAGCATTTTTCCCTCTCCTCCTGGTTCCTGGATGCTGTCTCCAGTCTCCCCAGATCGTGTCACTCCCTCGCCGGGATCGGTTTATCCGACGGCAGATAGGGATTCTTGCCCTCGATGGCGAGAAGCTTGTACCCGCCGGGATCGAGAACGAGCGTCACCCGGGCTCCGTCCTTCACGATCTTGCCTCCCGAGGACTTCCATTCCCCTTCCCACGTGAACGTGGCCTTGATGTTCCCCTTGTCCTGGATCATGACGAGCATCTTGGTGTAGTGCAGCTTGAAGTGTATGGTCTGGTAGTTCGAGAAGACCTTTTCCACCGAGGTCCGGAAGGCCTCCCGGTCAGGGTAAGCGGTCGAGACCTTCTCCATGAACGTGTCGAGATCGCGCCGCTCATAGGCCTTGGCCAGGTCCCGAACCGCGGCAAGGACGTTCTCGCCCTGGTTGCCGACAGGCCCGAGCGGGTTTTTGCCGCAGGAGGATGATACCAGAACCAGTGACAGCGAAAAAAGAAGAATGGCGAGTTTTCGGTACATGAGACCTCCCAAGGTATTAACCGCCGATGAACATGGTCACCGAATAACCTGCAAAAAGCATTTTGACGCGGATCATTCGGCATGCTCATCATGGTGAGTGCCGCGAACGATCTTCGCAGATAACATGTGATATATCAGCGACTAGCCGCGGAGAACACGTCCGCAGGCCACGGGCAGCGTTCACCGAGAATAGCCATGATACGGGGCGTTGAGCCTTTCTCGGTGACCCGGGGGCGCACAATATTTAATGCTCACGTTAGCGAAGGCCTGGAAAGAAATCGCTCATAGCTCATAGGGTGAGCGTTCTTTCGGCTGTATCCCGATGAACCGTGCTTATCCCTAGTGTGCGATCAAAGTTACAGGATCTTTCTCAGGAACTGCCCCGTGTAGGATGCCTTCACCTTCACCACGTCCTCAGGCGGACCCTGCGCCACGATCTCGCCGCCGCGGTCGCCGCCCTCGGGTCCGAGGTCGATGATCCAGTCCGCAGTCTTGATCACGTCCAGGTTATGCTCGATGACGACGACCGTGTTGCCGGCATCCACAAGCCTCCCCAGCATGTCAAGCAAACGCTGGGTATCGGCAAAGTGGAGCCCAGTCGTGGGTTCATCGAGGATGTAGAGCGTCCTGCCGGTGGCACGCCGCGAGAGCTCCTTCGAGAGCTTCACGCGCTGGGACTCGCCGCCCGAGAGCGTGGTTGCGGCCTGGCCCAGGGTGATATAGCCCAGGCCAACGTCGAGCAGCGTCTGGAGCTTGGTCCTGATGGGCGGGATGTTCTGGAAGAATTCGAAGGCCTGCTCCACGGTCATGGCCAGCACCTCGGCGATGCTCTTCCCCTTATACTTGATGTCCAGCGTCTCGCGGTTGTAGCGCGTGCCGTGGCACACGTCGCAGGTCACGTACACGTCGGGCAGGAAGTGCATCTCGATCTTGATGAGGCCGTCGCCCTCGCAGGCCTCGCACCGGCCGCCCTTGACGTTGAAACTGTACCGGCCGACCTTGTACCCGCGCACGCGGGACTCTGGGAGCTGGGCGAAGATGTCCCGGATGGGGCCGAAGGTGCCGGTGTACGTGGCCGGGTTGGACCGCGGCGTCCTGCCGATGGGCGACTGGTCGATGTCA